>NZ_BAAHAR010000005.1:73505-164477 GCF_054777395.1 Nocardiopsis oceani | reverse complement strand
TGATGCGTTGGATGCGTAATAAGTACGAGCGGTCGAGGGGTGCGAAGAAAGCTCAGCGTGTGTGGGATGAGGGTGTGAGAAGGCAGCCTCGTTATTTCGCGCAGTGGGAGTGGACGGTGCACGCTCCGCGTTCCTGGTGATCAGGTGATAAGAGCCGTATGACGGGAGACTGTCACGTACGGATCTGTGAGGGCCGGGGGGTGAGATTCCCCCCGGCTACTCGGCGGGGGCGTGTGGTCGGGGCCCTGAAGGGGCCCTTCGGGCCCCGGACCTGCGGCCCGGTGGGCCGGGTGCCCCGGCCCTCTGGCCGTGGCCGGCCGGATTCCTGCCCGTCCGTCTGGCTTGATCGGTCAGCGCGTCGCAATCCAGTGACCGGTCGGCGACGAAGGGCCCGATTAGGCCGGGCGGGTGGCTGGGCGCGTCCCACCGGTCTTTCGGTCAGGGGTGGGCCCCCTTTCCAACGATGATCTTGCCCCTGTCTCAACCCTCGACGGCCGAGGGTGGAGCTGGGGGCAAGATCATCGGGGATGAACCGGTTTCGGACGCAGCGGTCATCTTCGCCGGGCCGGTTTCGGACAGCGGGGCTGCCTCCGTGTGGGGCGCCCACCGGGGGCGCCCGCTACCCCCCCCCACATGGGGGCGCCTGGGGCGCCGAGCCCCCTCCCGGAAGCACCCGGGGCCAGTGAACCCCCTCCCTGGAGGCATTCTCGGTGCCCAAAATGACTCCAGCAGGGGGGTCGATGCCCTGGAACCCACACCCGACCGGTTCACCGGCACCACCCCGCCCCGACCGGTCCACCCACCGAGCCGCAAGACCGGTGGGACGCGCCCGACCACCCGCCCCCACCTGATCGGGCCCTTCGTCGCCCACTGGCCACTGGATTGCGACACGTCTGCCGACACAACCAGACCCACGGGAAGGAATCCGGCCGGCCACGGCCGGACCGGGCCGCAGGCTCGGGGCCGTTCCCGGCCGGAGGCCGGTCCCGTCGCCGCCCCGACCACACGCCCCCCGTTTCCTGACAGCCGCCGACCCGCCGTCGCAGCGAAGCGGGTCAAGGTGGAGCGCCACCGACGCGCGAAGCGCTCGATGGCGACGACCTTGACGCGCGCAGCGGAGACGGCCACCATCAAGCGGCAGGAAACGGGGCAACCCGCACCCGCAGGGAACCCCACGGCCACGCAGGACCGAACGCACCCGCGCGGACTTCCCACCCGCGCGGACTTCCCACCCGCGCGGACTTCCCACCCGCGCGGACTTCCCACCCGCGCGGACTTCCCACCCACGCGGACTTCCCACCCGCGCGGAAAACGGCACACCCCAAGGGCAGGGCAACCAAACCCCCTTTGTCACCAGGCGCTAAGACCCCGCTCAGGCAGGTGCCCGTGCAGTGGTCAGCCCAGGCCGAACTCCCTGGCCCGGGCTCCCGCGGTGGCCCGGTTGGGGACGCCGAGTTTGGCGAGGATGTTGGAGACGTGCACGCTGGCGGTCTTGGGACTGACGAACAGTTCCGTCGCGATCCCCGCGTTGCTCAGTCCTTGGGCGAGCAACCGCAGGACCTCCACCTCTCGCGGGGTGAGACCGGAAGGGGCCGCCACCGGGCTGCCAGAGTGCTCAGGGCCCACCGAGGAGTCTTCGGCGGGCGTGCCAGCCGCGGCGTTCGTGCCGTTCCCGCTGGTGTCACCGCCCCCGCCGTCGAACGGGAGTCCAATCCGCCGGGCCAGGTCGGCCGCGGCCAGGCCCAAGCTCACCGCCCCGTACCGCTCAGCTGCCTCGTGTGCCGCCCGCACTTCGGATCGGGCGGCGGCTCGTTGGCCGCCCACGGCCAGAGCGGCCCGTGCCGCTCGGAGCCGGGCCCAGGCCAGGGGGATGGGAACCGGGGCGCCCAGCCACGCCGCCACGGCCGTCCGCCACGCGGACAGGACCGATTCCCCGGGTTCGACGCCTTCGGCCAGCCGGGCCAGGGCGGAGGCTCGGGCGGCCGTTTGGACCGGGCCGTGCACCGGCATACCCGCCACGGCTGCCCCGACCCGTGCGTGCAGGTCACGTGCGCGGGGGCCGCTCCGCCGGACCACCTCCGCGAGCAGGTCCACCAAGGTCCACCCGTACCCGGGGGAGTCGGCGAACCCCAGCCGGGACAGGGCCTCGCCGGCCCGGTCCCGGGCTCCGGCCAAGTCACCCTCGGCCAGAAGGACTTCAAGGTGGGCCGTCACCACCAGTTGGGCCTGGTCCAGGCGCTCCACACTCAGGAGCGCGTTCTCGTCCATCCGTTCCACGCTCTCCCAAGCGAGCACCAGGTCCGAGTGGTCGAGGCTGGACCTGGCGGTCGGCAGATCTCCCAGGGCGACGGCGGTCCGTGCCCGGACGGTCAACAGGAACACCCGGTGCATCGGTGTGGGCGTCCGCGGCAGAGCCTCCTCCACCAACGTGAGAGCACGTCCCAGGGAGCCGAGTTCGAAGTGTGTTTCGGCGCGGTTCTGGAAGTTGAAGCTGCTGTGGAGGTTGGCGGGTCCCCGCTCCCGCTGGTACGCCAGCGACTGCTCCAGCAGGTCGAGAGCCTCCTGGTGCCCCGCCTGTTCCCGGACGTAGTGCGCCAGGTTGCCGCTGGCCCGGGCCTCCATGGCCGAGTCGCCGATCTCCTTGCTCAGGGCTATGGCCCGAGTCAGTGTCGCGTGCCCCGCCTCGGTGCTGCCCCGGCTCATCTGGACCGACCCGAGAGTGACCAAGGCCGCGGCCTGCGCACCGCGGTCACCGGTGCGGTGCGCGACCTCGTGGGCCTCCTCCGCGAGCGACACCGCGGACCGGCCCAGGCCCAGGGTCTCGCTGGGCCGGAACATGCTCTCCCTGGCCACGATGGACAGCATGCGGCCGTAGCCGGGCATGTGCGGCGGATGCAGGCGGAGGGCCTCGGCAAGGTCGGTCGCGGCACCCTCGGCCACCCGGTGGGTCCGGGCCTGGCCCCGGCAGCGCAGCAGTACCGCGCGCACGGTCAGAGTCCGGTCGTCCTCGGCGTCCGCGCCTTCCTCGGAGACACGGGCCAGGCCCTCGTCGCAGAGCTCCCCGGCGCGCCCGGGCCGACCGCACTGCAGCGCGGCAAGTGCCGCGGCCGCGTACACCTCGGGAAGCCCGGTGCCGCCGACCAGCTCGCGTGCGCCGGGCACCCGTTCCCAGAGGTCGAGCACCCGGTCGAGTAGGCCCAGCTGTTCGTCGTGGGCCAGGGCCCCCTCGGCTTGGAGCGCCGCGGCCCAGGCCGTTCGCAGGGCACGCGGCAGGTCGTGGGCGGCTTGGTAGTGGTGGGCCAGCTCGGCGGCGTGCCGCTCCCGGGGCACCGATTCGCGGTGCTCCTCGATGTCACCGGCGAAGCGCAGGTGCAGGCGCACCCGGGCACCGGGGAGCAGCGTCCCGTACACGGCGTCGCGCAGGAGGGCGTGCCGGAAACGGTAGCCGTCCCCGCTCATCCGGAGCAGGGCGGTGTCGACCAAGGTTCGCAGCGCACCCTCGAGGTCGTTCTCCGTGAAGCCGGCGGCGCGACCCAGGGCGGTATGGCCCACTTCGCCCGAGACCGCACCCACCGAGGCGACTCTCAGGACCTCTGCCGAGACCGGATCCAGGCTGTGCACGGGCCCCAGCAGGAGGTCCCGGAACCGTTCGGGTACGGGGACTCCGGAGCTTCCGGAGGGCCCGGTCCCTGCGGCTCCGGTGATACCCGAGGTGCCGGTGGGATCAGTGGCACCGGTGGCCTCCGCACCGGTCATGGCCGTTGCCAGCGCCTCCACGTACAGCGGGATGCCGTCACTGCGCCGGTGGAGTTCGTCCACTTGCTCGACGGAGAGCCCGCCCCCGGCGAGGGCGTGTGCTTGGCGGCCCACCTCCGCCCTGCTGAGCGGGGCCAGGTCGTGCCGGGCCACCTCGGGCAGGCGTCCGAGTTCGGGCAGGAGGCGGCGCAGCGGGTGCGCGTTGTCGAGGTCTTCGGTGCGGTGGGTGGTGATGATCTGGACGCCGGGCCTGTCCAGGTTGCGCACGAGGAAGACCAGCAGGTCGAGGGTGGCGCCGTCGGACCAGTGCAGATCCTCCAGGACCAGGGTCGCTCCGTCCTCGCCGGCGGTATGGCGTATCAGGTGGAGTACCTGGTCGAAGAGGACGGCCCTGGACTCGGGGCGCCCCTCGGGGAGGCTGCCCAGCTCGGGCAGGATCCTGGCCAGTTCCGTGGTGGCGGGCGCTGTCGTTCCCTGGGCGGTGGCCGGTGCCGCCGCTTCGAAGGGTGCCCGTCCGCGTTCGCACAGGATCTGGCGGAGGATCGCCGTGAACGGTGCGTAGGCCAGGCCGTCCACCCCGAGTTCCAGGCAGCCGCCGACGAACACGCTCCCCGGCGGGCGGGTCGCGGCGAACTCCTGGATCAGTCGGGTTTTGCCGATCCCGGCGTCACCACCGAGGACCAAGGCGGCCGCGGCCCCGGTGTGGCAGCGCCGGGCGTGTTCGTTGAGGAGGCGGAGCTCCTCCTCGCGGCCGACGAGATGCGGTGCGGACTCGGGTAGGAGGGGCATGACGGTCATTATGTCGTCCCCTCGGCGGTGGGGTCAGGTGCCCGTCCGGCGTCGGGCGCGGCGCTCCGCGCGGCGGCGCTCACGCTTCTCGGCGCGCGCCTTGAGGGCCTCGCGGCGCTGCTCGCCGTCCCGGATGGCGGTCTGGGAGACGCGGTGGTCACTGTGGATCAGGTCGGGGTGGAACACGGCAGTCCTTCTTCTCGGATGTGGCGGAACCGTTGTTCCGCCCTCGTGACCATCACGATCCTGCTAAGCGGGCCGCGGCCGCATCGGACGGAATCCGTGTTTCGCGCCCCATCGGCCGAGATGGGTGGACCAGAACCGCTAAGACGGCCCACCGGACCCCTAAGACCCCGCCCGCCGGCGTAGGACGGGTGTGGTTTCCGCTGGCTAGGGGCGTGTCATCGCGCACTGAGGCGTGATCACGCGTAGTTGTCTTGAAGTGTCACAGGGCGAACGTCAAGGAGGCGTGGGATGACTCTGGTCGCTTGCGGGACCGGACGGCGGGGCGTGCGCAAGAGAGAGTCCGTGCGCCGGGGATGGTTCGTTCGCGGGCCCGGTTGGGTGGTCTCGGGCCTGGCCGTCGCGGTGCTGTGCGCACCTCCCGCCGCAGCGGACGAGGAGGGCGCGGGAAGCGAACGGGACACAGGAGGTGAACAGGAACTGCCCGACGTGCTCTCCGAGGGCAGCGACGGGGCACTCGTGGGGTTGGCCCTGTCCGGTGGAGAACAGCCGCCGTTGCCGGGGGAGGAGGTCGTCTACCGGGTGACCGTCGCCAACAGTGGCGAGGCTCCGGTCGAGGACGGGCTGCTCGCCCAGAACGTGCCCGAATCCTTGGAGGCGGTCGCCGTGGAGGAGTCGGGCCTGCTCGAGGAGGGCGTGGCCAACTGGCGGGTGGACGTTCCGGAGGACGACGAGGCCGTCTACACGGTGCGCGGTCGTGTGCCCGAGGACGCGGAGGCGGGGCATCGCTTGGTGAGTACCGCCTGCCTGCTGCTCGACCGGGACGGGGAACCCGCGGCGTGCGCCAGCGACACCCTCCGGGTCGGCGATCAGACGGTGTTCTCCCGTGTGGGGGCCATGGTCGACCGCGAAGGGCTGCTCCGCGCGGCGGGAGTGGGGATGCTGGCCGTGCTCGTGTGGCTCGTGTGGCGGCAGCGGAGGGCGTTCAAGCGGGGGTGATATGCGGCGAGACGCGGACTCTGCATGGGTTGTCTGATTTGTTACGTCAGGGCGTCAGTAAAGCGAGATGAACAACTACAGGGCGTAGTAGTGTGTTGGTATGGACTTTCTCTACTCCGCGCTCGTTTTCCTGCACATGCTCGGTCTGGCCGGCATCATCGCCGGCTTCCTGATGCAGCTGATGACCGACAACCTCAAGGCCACCAAGGTCCTCCTGCACAGCTCCCTGCTCCAGCTGGTCACCGGTGTGCTGCTGGTCGGCGTCGCCGAGATGGCGGACCTGGCCGACATCGACCACATGAAGATCGGGGTCAAGCTCGTCGTCTCCCTGGCCATCGTGGTGCTCGGCATCATGAACGTGCGCAAGCCCGCCACCAACCTGGCCGTCGTCGCCGGTGTCCTCGCCATCGTCAACATCGGCCTCGCCGTCTTCTGGTAGCCGCTCTCGGGCGCGCCTTCCGCGGGGCGCGGCCCGCACCCGCCCGCACGGGTTCCCGCCGGTGGCGGATCGGAGCACATCCGGTCCGCCACCGGCTTTTTCGTGTCCTTTTTTGCCGAGTGCTTGCGGTCCTTGCAGGCTCTTTCATTGATCTTCCCGGGGTGTATGCGTTAAAGAGCGGGAAATCTGTTGTTCACAAGCGGAGTCTGGTCTGTTACGTTCGTCACTCCAACGCAAACTCTTGCAAGTTCTGCAAGAGGGCGTCGGTGGGGCAGTGCGGCCCCACCGTGGACCTCCCCCCAAGGAGTACACATGAGAACAACCCGACTCGGCGTCATCGCCGGAGCTGCAGTGCTGGGAGCCGGCCTGCTAGCGGTTCCCGGCCTCACCACCCCGCAAGACGCCGAACCCGTCTCCGCCACCAGTCCGGCCAGCGGAACCCTCCAGGAGGACACGGGCGACACCATCGTCCACCTGTTCCAGTGGACCTGGGACTCCGTCGCCGACGAGTGCGCCGACTACCTCGGCCCCAACGGTTACGGAGGAGTTCAGGTCTCCCCGCCCCAGGAACACGTGGTGGTGCCGTTCTCCGAAGGCGGCAACTACCCCTGGTGGCAGGACTACCAGCCGGTCTCCTACCAGATCGACAACACCCGGCGCGGCACCGCCGAAGACTTCGAGGACATGGTCGAGACCTGCGCCGACAACGACGTGCGGATCTACGTCGACGCCGTGATCAACCACATGACCGGCCCCCAGGAGGAATCGCTCCCGGGCAGTGCTGGGACCGAATGGGAGCAGTACGAGTACCCGGACCTGTTCGGGGACGGTGAAGCGGCCTACACCTACGAGGACTTCGGCCCCTGTTACGACACCATCGAGAACTGGGACGACAAGGAGGAGGTCCAGAACTGCCAGCTCCTGGACCTGGCCGACCTGGACACCGGTGACTCCGACGTCCAGGACCAGATCATCCGGTACATGAACGAGCTGATCGGCCTCGGTGTCGCGGGCTTCCGGGTGGACGCCTCCAAGCACATCCCTGAGGACGACATGGGCGTCATCATGGACGCGCTCGACGAGGTACCCGGCTTCGGCGGGGAGCCGCACGTCTTCCACGAGGTCTACGGGGACGAGACCATCCCCTATACCGCGTACACGCCCTACGGCCAGGTCACCAACTTCGACTACAAGCGCGACATCGCGTCGAGCTTCGCCGACGGCAACATCGCCGACCTGACCGACATCTCCGACCCAGGGGAGCTCACCGCGGACGAGGCGGTCGTCTTCGTCGACAACCACGACACCCAGCGCTACGAGCCCACCCTCACCTACGTCGACGGCGAGCGCTACTACCTCGCCACCGCCTTCATGCTCGCCCACCCCTACGGAACCCCCGTGGTGATGTCGAGCTACGACTTCGACGGCAACGACGCCGAGGGGCCGCCCAGCACCGGTGAGGCCGACGGCAACCCCGCGGGCTGGCTCACCGAGGACACCGACTGCTCCAGCGACGAGTGGATCTGCGAGCACCGGGACGAGACCGTCACCGGCATGGTGTCCTTCCGCAACGCGGTGGACGGTACCGACCTGACCGAACGCGCCGAGGACGGTTCCTCCCGTGTGGCCTTCGACCGGGGAGAGGAGGGCTTCGCCGCCTTCAACGCCTCCGACGACGGATGGGACCTGACGGCCGAGACCTCGCTGCCGGACGGCACCTACGACAACGCCGCCGGTTCCGGCGTCGCCACCGTGTCCGGCGGCCAGATCACCGCGAGCGTCCCCGCCGACGGCGCCCTCGCCGTGCACGTGGGCGGCGAATGCGAGGAGGACTGTGACAACGGCGGCGGCGACCCGGGCGACCCGGAGACCCTCACCGCCACCGTCGAGACCGAGCCCGGCCAGGAAGTGCACGTCGTCGGCTCCACCTCGGACCTGGGTTCCTGGAACCCGGAGGACGGCGCTCCGCTGAGCACCGACGAGTCCTCCTACCCCGAGTGGACGGGTGACGTCACCATCGACGAGGACACCGAGTGGAAGCTCGTCAAGGTGTCGGACGGCGGCGAACCCGAGTGGGAGCCCGGCGACAACCGGGTCGGTCCCGAAACCTCCGTCACCTGGGGCGAGGACTGACCGTCCACCCCGGCTCCCGGTGCCGGACCCCCCGATACCGGACCCTTGGGAGCTGACCTTCCACCACTGAACCATCCCCAGGGCCGTCCACTCCCCGGCCCGACCACGGGCACCCCCGCGCCACACTCCTCCGGCGCGGGGGTGCCCTCCGCAGTTCCGCCGTGATCTCGCCTGTCTCAACCCTCGGCGCTCGAGGGTGGAGCTGGGGGCAAGACCATCGGGGTCAGTCGTCGTAGAACGTACGCTCCATGACCGTGCGCGCCCTGCGGGTGGCCCGCAGGTAGGACTCGGTCAGCTGCTCCGCGGGGCCCTCCGGCTCAGGCCCGTCCTCCTCTTCGTCGTCCCCGCCGCTCCCGTACCCCATGGCCTCCGCCAGCGCGGCGCGCACCCGCAGGTCGTAGGGGATCGAGTCCCCGCCTCGGCCGCGTACGAGCATCACCATTCCGCGCACCCGGGAGGCCAACCGCCACGCCTCTTCCAGGGTCACGCCGTCGTCTGCGGCCAGCAGCCCGTGCGCGATCGCCACCTCCAACGCCTCCAGGGTTCCGGTTGTGCGCAAGTCCGGATACTCGTGCGCGTGGCGCAGCTGTACCAACTGGGCCACCCACTCCACGTCCGAGAGCCCGCCCCGGCCCAGCTTGGTGTGCAGGGTCGGATCGGCCCCGCGCGGGAGCCGCTCGGCCTCCATCCGCGCCTTCAGCTTGCGGATCTCCAGCACGGCGGACGCGTCGATCCCACCGGACGGGTAGCGCAGCGGGTCGATGAGCGCGGTGAACGCCCGGCACAGGTCCTGGTCGCCCGCGACCGGCCGGGCACGCAACAGCGCCTGGCTCTCCCACACCTGCGACCAGCGGCCGTAGTAGACGGCGTACGAGTCCAGTGTGCGCACCACCGGCCCGCTCCTGCCCTCCGGCCGCAGGTCCGTGTCGACCTTGAGAGGCGGCTCGGCGGCGGGCATCTCCAGCAGCCGGGCCAACTCCCGCACAACGGCCATGGCCTGCTTGGTGGCCGCGCCCGTGTCCACCCCGGGCAGCGGGTCGTGGACGTACATCACGTCGGCGTCGCTCGCATAGGTGAGCTCACCGCCGCCGAACCGGCCCATGGCCACCACGCACACCCGGGTGAGCTCCGCACCACCCGCATCGGCCACGACCTTGGCGCGGGCGGCGCGCAGTGCGGCGTCGATGGTGACCGCGGCGATATCGGTCAGCGCGGTACCGACCTCCTCCACTGGCGACACTCCCAGCAGGTCCGCGGCGGCCGTGCGCAGCAGCTCGCGGCGGCGCAGCGCGCGCACCGCCGACACCGCCTCCTCAGGGGAGTCGTAGCGGCGCAGCGCGGCGTCGGCCTCCGCGGCCAGCGTCCGGTTCTCCCGCCGCCGCAGGTCCGCGTCGTTGGCCAGGGTCGCCACCGCCTCCGGCGCACGGAGCAGCAACTCGGTCACGTAACGGCTCGTCCCCAGCAGCCACGCCATCCGCTCGGCCACCCGGACGTCGTCGCGCAGCAGCCGGAGATACCAAGGGGTGGTGCCCAGGGTGTCGCTGACCTGCCGGAACCCCAGCAGGCCCGCGTCCGGGTCGGGGGCGTCCGCGAACCAGCCCAGCATCACCGGCAGCAGCGTGCGCTGGATCGACGCCCGCCGGGACAGCCCCGACGTCAACGACTCCAAGTGCCGCAGTGCGCCGCGCGGATCCGCGAACCCCAGGGCGCCCAGCCGCTCCACGGCCTGGTCGGGGGAGAGGCGGATCTCGTCCTCCGGCAGCTTGGCCACCGCGTTCAACAGCGGCCGGTAGAAGAGCTTCTCGTGCAGGCGGCGTACCTCCGCCGACACCCGTTTGCGGGCGTCGGTGAGCTCGCGCACGGGGTCGGCAGTGAAGCCCAGGCCCCGGCCCAGCTGGCGCAGTTGCGCGGGGCCGTCGGGGCTCGCCGGGTCGGGCATGAGGTGGGTACGGCGCAACCGCTCCAGCTGCAGCAGGTGCTCCACCCGGCGCAGGAACCGGTAGGCGTCGGACAGCCCGGCCGCGTCGCGCCGCCCCACATAGCCGTACTCGGACAGCGAGGCCAGTGCTTGGAGGGTGTTGCCTGAACGCAGGCGGTCGTCGGAGCGCCCGTGCACCAGCTGGAGCAGCTGGACGGAGAACTCGATGTCGCGCAGGCCGCCGGCGCCCAGCTTGAGCTCGCGCTCGGTCTGGCCCGCCGGGATGTGCGCCACCACTCGGCGGCGCATCGCCTGTACGTCCTCCACGAAGTCCTTGCGCCCGGAGGCCTCCCACACCAGGGGCGAGATCGCCTCGGTGTAGGCCTTGCCCAAGGCCACGTCACCGGCGATCGGGCGGGCCTTGAGCAGCGCCTGGAACTCCCAGGTCTTCGCCCATCGCTCGTAGTAGGCCAGGTGTCCGGACAGCGGCCGGACCAGGGGGCCGTTCTTTCCCTCGGGGCGCAGCGCGGGGTCGACCTCCCACAGGGTGCCCTCGGCGTCGGTCTCCGACGGGATCCGCATCATCGCCGTGGCCAGTCGGGTCGCCGCGCGCATCGCCTCCTGTTCGTCCACGGGGTCCCCGCCGGGGTCCACGGCGGGTTCGGCCGCGAACACCACGTCCACGTCGCTGACGTAGTTCAGCTCCCGGCCGCCGCACTTGCCCATGCCGATCACGGACAGGCGGCACAGCGCCGCGTCCTCGGGCGCCTCGGCCCGGGCTACCGCCAACGACGCGTCCAGCGTGGCGGCGGCCAGGTCTGCCAGCTCGGCGGCGACCTCGTCGACGGTGTTCAAACCGGTCAGGTCGCGCCCGGCCAGGCGCAGGACCCTCCTGCGATAGGCCACCCGCACCGTGTGCCGCAACACCGCGGACGGCTCGCCGCCGGCCTCACCCAGGGCGAGGTCGGCGACGGGCGCGGTGTCGTCGGGCTGCGCGCCCACGGTGTGCAGCATCCCCCGGCGCAACTCCTCAGGTGCGGGGGTGCGCGCGGCGTCGGCGCCGCGAAGCTCGCGCCAGTCACCGGGGTGGCGGACCAGGTGGTCGGTGAGCGCCGTGCTGGCGCCCAGGATCAGGCACAGTCGGGCCCGCAGGTCCCGTTCCTCCCGCAGCGCGACGAGTACCTCGTCCGGTTCGGAGGTGGCCTCCAACAGCCGGAGCAGACCCAAGAGGGCCTGGTCCGGGTCGGGTGCGGCCGCGAGGGCGCTGATGACGTCGGTGTCGGTCTGGGCGTCCAGACCCGCCTCCGCCACCAGCTTCAGGGCACGCACACTGTCGCTGAAGCCCTTCCTGGCGAGCGCGCCTGCTGTCATGTTGGTTCTTCCGTCCCTAGCCACGCGTCAACGGTAGCCGTCCGGCCCGCGCTCGGACCGCGCGGCTCGGTTCCAAGTGCACGGGAGCACCGGCGGCCCCGGAACCGACTCGGGGCCGGCATCCGAACGGATACCGGCCCCGAGGGGGTGCTCTTAGATGTCGTAGTAGAGCTCGAACTCACGCGGGTGCGGGCGCAGGCGCAGAGAGTCGATCTCCTCGGTGCGCTTGAACTCGATGTAGGTCTCGATCAGGTCCTTGGTGAAGACACCGCCCTCGAGCAGGAACTCGTGGTCGTCCTCCAGGGCCTCCAGGGCCTCGTCCAGGGACGGGGGGACCGTCTCGATGGCCTGGGCCTCGGCCGGCGGCAGCTCGTAGAGGTCCTTGTCGACCGGCTCCGGCGGCTCGATCTTGTTCTTGATGCCGTCCAGGCCCGCCATCAGCATGGCGGAGAAGGCCAGGTACGGGTTGGCCGACGGGTCCGGCACGCGGAACTCGATGCGCTTGGCCTTGGGGTTGGAACCCGTGAGCGGCAGGCGGATGCAGGCCGAACGGTTCCGCTGGCTGTAGACCAGGTTGATCGGGGCCTCGTAGCCCGGCACCAGGCGGTGGTAGGAGTTCACCGTCGGGTTGGTGAAGGCCAGCAGGGCCGACGCGTGCTTGAGCAGACCGCCGATGTAGTAGCGGGCCGTGTCGGAGAGCTGGCCGTAGCCGGACTCGTCGAAGAACAGCGGCTCGCCGTCCTTCCACAGGCTCTGGTGGCAGTGCATGCCGGATCCGTTGTCGCCGAACAGGGGCTTCGGCATGAACGTGGCGGTCTTGCCCGCCTCGTTGGCGACGTTCTTGACGATGTACTTGTACAGCTGCACTCGGTCGGCCTGCTGGAGCAGCGTGCCGAACTTGATGCCGATCTCGGCCTGGCCCGCGGTGCCGACCTCGTGGTGCTGGAGCTCGACCTCGATGCCGGACTTGATGAGGCTCTTCACCATGTCGGAGCGCAGGTCGCTGTAGTGGTCGACCGGCTCGACGGGGAAGTAGCCGCCCTTGAAGCGCGGACGGTAGCCGCGGTTGCCGCCCTCGATCGCGGAGCCGGTGTTCCAGGCGCCCTCGATGGAGTCGATCTCGTAGTAGCCGGTGTTCGCACGCGTCTCGAACTTGACGTCGTCGAAGATGTAGAACTCGGCCTCGGGGCCGAAGAAGGCGGTGTCGGCCACGCCCGAGCCCTTGAGGAAGGCCTCGGCCTTGCGGGCGACGTTGCGGGGGTCGCGGCTGTACGACTCCAGCGTGAGCGGGTCGTGGACGAAGAACGTCATGTTCAGCGTCTTGTACTTGCGGAACGGGTCCAGTACTGCGGTGCTCAGGTCGGGGAGCAGCAGCATGTCGGACTCGTGGATGGCCTGGAAGCCGCGGATCGAGGAACCGTCGAACATCTGACCATCGGTGAACGTGGACTCGTCCACGTTCTCGATCGGGAGGGTAACGTGGTTCACTCCTCCGAACAGGTCCGTGAACCGGACGTCGAGGAACTCGACACCCTCGTCTCGGATGAAGGCGAGAACCTCGTCGACGCTGCTGAACAAAACGGAACCTCCGTGCAGGTAGCTGAGACGGCGGGTTCGGTCCGCTCCATCGCGGACGCCTCGAACCGCACACCGTCTCCCGGCTTCGTTAACGAAGCTAGAAGGGCGCGGTTTCCACGCCATGTCTCGATTGTTTCTTGCATGTTACGGAGTCCCGCGTTTCCGCAGACCAACGCCTCCGGCCCGGTGGTTCCGCCTGTTTGCGGCGGAAATCGGACCGTCGTCCGGCCCTGAGTGTGACCGGTCCCACGCTGTCTTCCCTCGCATGTCACAGTGCTCGCGCGGGCCCGCGCACGGGAGGGCGGGCCCGCGCGCGGAAGGTGCGGAGGTGCCGATAACGTGAAAGGCATGAGCGACAAGAGCCGGAGCGGAGCCCCCGCGCCCCCCGAAGACGATTTCACGTACCGGGGCAACCGGCTCGGCCTGCCCGAGAGCGGGACCGGTTCGGTTCCCGGTGTCACGCGCCGCCTCGTCGGCCTCGCCCTGGACTGGGGCCTGGCCACCATGCTCGTCGCGGGCGCGCTCAACCTCGGCCTGATCGGCCAGGACCTGTCGGCCGCGGCGGCCGGGGGAGGGGAGCAGGAGGCCCTGGCCCTGACCAACTTCACCGCTCTGTCCACGTTCGTGGTGTTCGCCGGGATGAGCATCGTCCTGCTGACCCTGTTCGGTACAACGATCGGGCGGCGGATCGTCGGCGTCGGTATCACGGCCACCGGCGAGCGCTCCTGGCCCTGGTTCGCCTCGATGGCCGTGCGGACCTTCCTGTTGTGCCTGGTGATTCCCGCGGTGGTCTACGACCGGGACACCCGCGGTCTGCACGACCGCGCCGCGGGGACCATCGCGACTCGTTACTGAGCTCTCACAAGGCGTTCCGGATCCTGTTCGGAACGTGACGCACGCGGTGCGCACCCCCTCCGGCCTGCTGTTAGCATCCGGTCACGGCGCCACCCTCCGGAGCCGCGGCCCCGGTCCGGGTTCCTTCCCCCAGCGCGCGTGGAAGCACCTCTGGACGCCCTGACCCCGCCCCTAGGTCTCTTACGCACCCTCGAAGGTTCGCATGGCTGGAAAACGCTCCGCCCCCCGTAGCTCCGGCGCGCTCGGCGCCGTCCGGATGTCCACCGCTCAGTGGATCGCCTGTGCCGTCACCGCGGTGGCGATCATCGCGAGCCTCGGCGGCTACGGCTGGTACCAAGGGCTGATCGGCAACATCACGACCGCCCAGGTGGACACCGACGAGTGGGACCGCCCCACGAGTGTCGAGGGCGTGATGAACGTGCTCATCATCGGCTCGGACGAGCGCTCGGGTGAAAACGCCGAGTACGGGGAGGTCGAGGGCGAGCGCCCCGACACGATGCTCATCGCCAGCATCAACGTGGACAGCGGCGCCGCCACCCTGGTGAACCTGCCCCGCGACCTCATGGTGGACCTGCCGGCCTGCGAGGCCGCCGAGGGTTACGAAGGCATGAGCCCTCACTCGGGCATGATCAACTCCGCCATGAACTTCGGCGGAGTGGGCTGTCAGTGGAACACAGTGGAACAGGCCACCGGGGTACACCTGGACCACTTCCTCCTGATGGACTTCATCGGCTTCAGGGACATGGTGGACTCCATCGGCGGCGTGGAGATGTGCATCCCCGAGCCCATCGACGACCCCCAAGCCCACCTGGAGCTTGACGCTGGGCTCAAGACCCTGGACGGTGAGGACTCGCTCGGTTTCGTGCGCTCCCGTTACGGCCAGGGCGACGGCAGCGACCTGTCCCGGATCGACCGGCAACAGGAGTTCATGGGCGCGATGCTGCGGGAAGTCCTCAGCAGTGACGTCATGACCAACCCCGTCACCATCACGAACTTCCTCGGCGCGGTGACCGACTCGATCACCACCGACGAGGAACTGACCGTCGAGACCATGACGGACATCGCGATCTCCATGCGCGAGGTGGACCTGGACCGGGTCCAGTTCGTCACGGTCCCCAACGGGGCCCACCCCGAGGACGAGAACCGGATCGCCATGGACCAGCCCGCCGCCTCGGAGCTGTTCGACGCCATCAACGCGGGTGTCGAACTCAACGGGGGCGACGGCGAAGGCTCAGAGGGCGATGACGAAGCCGACGAGAGTGCGGTCGATCCCTCCGACATCACGGTCGAGGTGGTGAACAACACCAGCATCGAAGGGCTCGCCCTGGAGATCCAGACCGTCTTGGTGCAGGAGGACTACGTGGTCACCGGGACGGGAAACCCCGACGTCCGCGCCCCCGAGGCCACCACGGTCTACCACGGCCCGGACGACGAGGCCGCGGCCGAACTGCTCGCCGGGTCCCTCGAGAACGCCCAGACCGAGGAGGTGGAGGGCCTTGAGCAGACCCTGGAGTTGGTCGCGGGCGCGGACTGGAACGGTTTCGGTGGTGAGTCCTCCGCCGACACCGACCTCTCCGTCACCGACGATCTCGACGGTGTCACCGCGGAGGAGGGCGAGGATACCCCCTGCTGACCACGTTCCCGGGGACGGAATGAGTGTCCGAAGCGCTCGATCTGACACGGAGTGTGCTCTTCCGGTACCATCCGGGCGGTCAGGGAACGTCACCGTCGACACCCTGGTCCGCGCCGTCGCACCCCCTCAGGCGGTTCCCCCGGTCGGACCCCTTCTCCAAGTGCCCCAGATCGGATCGCAGGTGCCCTCTTGGCCCCAAGAAACGTGTCTTCGGCCGCAGCTTCCGCCAAGATGAGCCTTGGCAAATGGGTGGCGTGCGGCCTGACCGGTGTGGTTATCGCCGGGAGTCTGGCCGTCTACACGGCCACCCAGGGCATCCTCGGTATGGAGACCGCCGACGTTGACCAGGACGCCTGGGGCGACCGCCCCGCCCAGGTCGACGGCCTGCACAACATCCTGCTCTTGGGGACGGACGAGCGCGCGGAGGACAACGCCGCCTACAACGAGGAGAACGGGGTCCGTCCCGACGCGCTCGTGATCGTCAGCATCGACGTCGACCAGGGCGGTGTGACGATGGTCAACCTGCCGCGCGACCTCCTCGTCGAGATCCCCCAGTGCGATCCGAGTGACGACGGTGCCGGCTGGAGCGGCGGGGCCGACCAGATCAACCACGCCATGACCTACGGCGGCATGGATTGCCAGGGCAAGACGGTGGAGTCGGTGACCGGCATCCACCTCGACCACATGGTCACGGTGGACTTCGCCGGTTTCGAGAACATCGTGGACACCATCGGCGGTGTCGAGATGTGCGTCCCGGAGCCGGTCGACGACCCGAACGCCCACTTGGAGCTGGATGCGGGTAAGCAGAGGCTCGACGGTGAGCAGGCCCTGGGCCTGGCCCGTTCCCGGGACAGTACGGAGACCGGCAGCGACCTGGGGCGTATTGAGAACCAGCAGCGCATGATGGGCGCCATCCTGCGCGAGGTCACTGACGGGGACATCCTGACCAGCCCCACCACCCTCTACGGCTTCCTGGACTCGGTCACCGACAGCATGGTGACCGATGACGGTCTCACCCTGGACAAGATGACCGAGCTCGCCATCGCCATGCGCGAGGTCGACCTCGGCGAGATGAACATGGTGACCGCGCCGGTCCTGGACCACCCGGTCGACCCGAACAAGGTGGACCTCGACGAGCCCGCCGCAACCGAGCTCTTCGAGGCGGTCGCCGCGGGTGAGACCACGGGGGGCGATGACGAGGGCTCGGACGATGAGGCTCCCGACGACGACGGGGCCGAGCCCTCGGACGTTTCCCTGCGGATCCTCAACAACACCGGGATCGACGGCTTGGGCTCCGAGGTGGAGGCGCTTCTGACGGAGGAGGGCTTCGTCGTCACCGACACCGGGAACCCCGAGGAGCGCGCCCCCGAAGCGACCACCGTCTACCACGGTCCTGAGCAGGCCGAGGAGGCCGAACTCGTGGCCTCGGCCCTGGAGAGCGCGGAAGCCGTCGAGGAGCCGTCGCTGGACGATGAGTTGGAACTGGTCATGGGCGGTGCGGACTGGTCCGGTGTGAGCGGCCTCAACGGCGGTGCCGACGGCAGTGGCGGCGGCGGTGGCGACGGCGGCCTTGACGACCTTGACGGCAGCACGGCCGCCGAGGACGAGGTCACCTGCGACTGACGGCGAGACCCTCAGGCGAGAAGCTGCAAAGGGGGCGGCGATCCGGACCGGATCGCCGCCCCCCTTTCGCGTCGGGGTGCTGACCTACGAGGGGCTCGGCGCTCTTGACCGGCCGCTGCTGGTGCTCCCCGTGCTGCTCGGCACGCCGATCGTGACCGCGGTCCGCTACCTAGCGAGCAGGGTGCTCGCCAGACTCGACCCCAGTGACACCTTCGTCCCGGCCAACGTCCGCCGCATCTGGACTGCCAGCCCTGAGACCTCATCAGCCACGCGAGGGACCTTTGAGGGCGACAAGGGACCTTTGAGTACGCATGAAACGGGGCCGCCGCACCACGAGGGTGAGACGGCCCCGTCAGGGTCCGTGGAGAGGGCCGGTGTCAGCCCGCCTGGTTGCCGCGCATGCCCTTGGGCAGCTTGGCGCCCTTCGGCATGGGGCCCTTGGGCATCTGCATCGATGCGGGCAGCGCCTTGAGCCGGTAGTTCAGCTCGGCCGTGCCGGACTTGTCCAGGTTGCGAGGAAGCTTGACCAGCGTCCGCTGCAGCTTGGAGACCGGAACCTGGTTCTCGCCGTTGCCGACCTTGAAGTCGTAGATGGGAGTGTCGTTCGCGACGCGGGCCACGCGCTTCTTCTCGCCCGCGATCAGGCCCTTGAGCCGGCCCGGGTCGCCCTCGCCGACCAGGACGACACCCGGACGGCCGACCACGCGGTGGACGACGTCCATCTGCTTGTTCGCGGCCACGCCGGGCTCGACCACCCAGTTGCCGCGCATGTTCTCCAGGATCGCCATGCCGGCGCCCAGACGCCCGTCGAGCATCTGGTACTGCACCTTCTGGGCAGAGCGGGTGAACATGATGAAACCGACCAGGAACGCGAGCGGCAGACCGGTCAGCGGCCAGATGATCCAGGAACCGGTCCAGATGCCGATGCCGACGAATACGGCGAAGATCAGCACCGCGACGGTGATCGCGATCGGGATCGTGCGCGGGCTCTGCTTGTTGACGACCTTGGCGACCATGCCGATCTGCTTCAACCGGCCCGGCTGCTTCTCGCCACCCTTACCGGCGGTCGTGTTGTCGGACTTCTTCGCCATCGTGCTTTCAGGCAGCGCACACCGATCGGATCGGTGGGGAAGGAGATCCCTGTGCTGCCTTGCCTCCTCTTCGCGGTCGACCTGTGCGGCGCCTAACGACGCCACAAGCTGGGCGCCTCAGTACACCAGGATATGCGCCCGGACACCGAGATGCGGAACGGTGGCCCGCGGGCCACCGTTCCAGCTTGATCACGACTCGGATGAATCAGACGTTATGCGTTGTTCGCGGCGGCCGCTACCTCGGCGTCACGCTTCTCACGGGCTTGCTTGTACAGGGTCCCGGCGCGGTACGACGAACGCACCAGCGGGCCGGACATGACCCCGGCGAAGCCGATCTCCTCGGCCTCCTTGCCCAGATCCGCGAACTCCTGCGGCTTCACCCAGCGGTCGATCGGGTGGTGCAGCTTGGACGGGCGCAGGTACTGGGTGATGGTCAGCAGGTCGCAACCGGCCTCGTGCAGGTCGCGCATCGCCTCGCTGATCTCTTCGCGGGTCTCGCCCATGCCCAGGATCAGGTTCGACTTGGTGACCAGGCCGTCCGCACGGGCCTGGGTGATGACGTCCAGGGAGCGCTCGTAGCGGAAGGCCGGACGGATCCGCTTGAAGATCCGAGGCACGGTCTCCACGTTGTGCGCGAGGACCTCGGGACGCGAACCGAAGACCTCGGCCAGCTGGTCGGGGTCGGCGTTGAAGTCCGGGATGAGCAGCTCGACCCCTGTGCCGGGGTTGAGCTCGTGGATCTTGCGGACCGTCTCGGCGTAGAGCCAGGCCCCGCCGTCCTCGAGATCGTCCCGGGCCACACCGGTGACGGTGGCGTAGCGCAGCTCCATCTTCTGGACCGAGGTGGCGACCTTGGTCGGCTCCAGCTGGTCCAGGGGAGAGGGCTTGCCCGTGGCGATCTGGCAGAAGTCGCAGCGCCGCGTGCACTGGTCACCACCGATGAGGAAGGTGGCCTCGCGGTCCTCCCAGCACTCGTAGATGTTGGGGCAGCCCGCCTCCTGGCAGACCGTGTGCAGGCCCTCACTCTTGACCAAGGACTGGAGCTCTGTGTACTCCGGCCCCATGTGCGCCTTGATCTTGATCCACGGCGGCTTTCTCTCGATGGGGGTCTCGCTGTTGCGCGCCTCCACGCGCAGCAGCTTGCGGCCCTCAGGAGCGATGGTCAACGCGAACCCGTTCCCTTCTGTACCCCTTGACGGGGACCCTCGCGCCCCTTGTGGGGGCTGCACGTCCCGATGGGGACTGGCTCATGGTGTGGTCTTTCATCCACGCGCGGTGGCCTCGGGAAGCATCCCGGTGCCGTCGGTGTGGCTGTACTCCGCCGCGCCGAGGACGTCGGCCAGATGCCGTTCGAGGCGCGGTCGCACGTCGGAGACGGTGACGGTGCGCCCCAGCTCGTTGGTGAGCGAGGTGACCCCCGCGTCGGAGATCCCGCAGGGGACGATCCGGTCGAACCACGACATGTCATTGTCGCAGTTCACGGCGAGGCCGTGCATACCGACCCCGCGTGCTACGCGGCAGCCGATCGCGGCGATCTTGCGCTCGATCAGTCCGCGTTCGGGGTCGGCGGCCAGCCAGACCCCGGTGCGGCCCTCGACGCGCAGGCCGGTCAGGCCGTACTCCGCGAGGGTGCGGATGATGGCCTCCTCCTGCATGCGGACGAAGGCGATCACGTCGATGGGGTCGGACAGCTTGACGATGGGGTACACCGTGAGCTGGCCCGGCCCGTGCCAGGTGATCTTGCCGCCCCTGTCGATATCCACGACGGGAGCACCAGGGTCGGTGATCGGACGATCCCACCTCCCGGTGCGCTTGCCCGCCGTGTACACGGGTTCGTGCTCCAGGAAGAGGACGGTGTCTGCCACCTCATCGGCGACGCGGCTCTGGTGGAGCCGCTTCTGGAGATCCCAGCCCTGGTGGTACGGGACGGGGGTGTCGCCCAGCCATGCGTAAACGAGATCACTCACACCACCACCTTACGCCCCGGTACGGGGTCCGGGTCGGACCAGGATGTCGGATAGCGCACTGTCCACCGTCGGCAGAAGGAAGGAATACCCGGCTTCCTCGAGGCGTTTCGGCCGCGCTCGCAGGTTGATGAGTGCGGTCTCCTCGGCGAAGTCCCCCAGTACCGCGCGCATCGCCGTCGCCGGGACAGGAAGGATCGTCGGACGACCCAGGGTGCGCCCCAGCGCTTGGGTGAATGCGGTGTTGCTCACCGGCTCGGGTGCGCACAGGTTCACCGGTCCGGTGATCTCCGGCCGCTCCAGCAGGAAACGGATCGCTCCGACCTGGTCGGCCAGCGATATCCAGGTCATGTACTGGGTGCCCGACCCCAAGCGGCCGCCGAAGCCGAACCGGTACAGCGGCAGCAAGGGCCGGAGCATGCCGCCGGAACGGGCGAGCACTACGGCCGAGCGCAGGTGGGCCACGGACAGCCCTGCCTCCTCGGCGGGCCGGGTGGCCTCCTCCCAGTCCTGGCACACCTCCGCCAGGAACCCTTTGCCGGGCGGGCTCTCCTCCGTGGCCACCGTGTCGGCCGTGTCCCCGTAGAAGTGCATCCCCGAGGCGCTGAGGAGGCGGGGAGGGGGCGAGGGCATCCCCGCCAGGACCTGGGAGAGGGTCCGGGTGCCGCGCACCCGGCTGCGCCTGATGACGGTACGCCGGTGGCGGGTCCACAGGCCGGGGCCGATCGGGGCGCCAGCCAAGTGGACCACGGCGTCGGTCCTGTGCAGGGCGACGGTGTCCACCCTCCCCTGCTCGGGGCGCCACTCGGCTTCCTCCAGACGGGTCGACCTCCCGTTCTGGGGAGGTCGACGCACGAGGTGCACCACCGTGTGCCCGTCGTCGAGGAGGGACGCGGTCAGTGCCCCTCCGATCAGGCCGGTCGCGCCCGTGATCGCCACTCTCATGGAGGGTGTCCTACCCGTTCCGCCCGTTCGGGACCGCGACCGGGACCGCGATCGGGGCCGTCGGGCGCGGAAAAAGCCGGAGCGGCAAGATTTCTTCGGCTTTTTCGGCGAAAGGACTGCGGGGAGTGCCCGAGTCTCCTAAGTTGAGAGTGGGACATGGAACTCCGCGTCAGCGCGGAGCTACCGTGGGCGACGCTCTGTCGGGCTGGCAGGCGCCGTCCAGTCCACAGGCCTTTGATGATGGGGATCATCAGGGGATGGTGATTGGTGGGGTAGAAAGACGGGGCGGTGCCGTTCAGGCGCCGCCCCGTCCATCGTCGTGGGGCAGCATCCACCGAACGCGTCTTAGCCGGGGTAGGGGCGGCGGGCGCGGGCCTCGCGCAGGGACAGGGACCACCACACCAGCTGATCCAGCATCTCGCCGACCGCGTCCTCCGCGCCCCGGAGGTCCTCCACAGGCGCGCCGCCCGCGTCGAACATGTGCTGCGCGTTGTGCAGGCTGACCGAGGTCCGCACGGTCGTGGCATGGAGTTCGGCGAAGACCGCGCGCAGTTGCTCCACCGCCCGGAGGCCGCCGGACATGCCGCCGTAGGAGACGAACGAGACCGGCTTGGCGAACCACTCCTTGCGCGCCGAGTCGATGGAGCTCTTCAGCGGTCCGGGGTAGCCGTGGTTGTACTCCGGCGTCACCACGACGAACCCGTCGGCGGCGTCCACCGCGGTCGAGAACGCGTCCAGCGGGGTGCCGTGCCCGTCGCCGAGGTCGAGCTCCGCCACGTCCAGCACATCGATGCCGAGGCCCTCGCGGCCCGCGATCCGGTCCAGGAACCAGGCGGAGACGACGGGACCGGTGCGGCCGGTGGTGTTGCCGCCCAGCACGACCGCGATCCGAACGTTCTCTTGCTGCATGTGGGTCCTCTGCGCTTCGCCCTGGCTGACCCTTCCACACTAAGACCTCAAGTTAGATTGAGGTCAACTTGCGGTGGTGCAAGCGTTGTCACGCCGACAAGCGCTGGCACACCGCACGGCCCGGGCCGGGCACCGTCAGACGGTACCCGGCCCGGGCGGCGGAGAACAGACCTGGAGTCAGGACAGACCGAGCTCCTTCTCGAAGTCGCCCTCCTCCAGGCGCTCCTTCACCGTCTGGAGGAAGCGGCCGGCGTCGGCGCTGTCGATCAGGCGGTGGTCGTGCGCCATCGACAGGTAGACCATGGAGCGCACGGCGATGACCTCGCCGCCCACGGCCTCGTCGTCGACGACGACCGGACGCTTGACGACCGTGCCGGTCTCCAGGATCGCGACCTGCGGCTGGTTGATGATCGGCGTACCGAACAGCGCACCGGTGTGGCCCGTCTCGGAGATCGAGAACGTGCCGCCGCCCAGCTCGTCCGGACCGAGCTTGCCCGTGTGGGCGCGCTCAGTCAGATCGGTGAGGCTCCGTGCCAGTTCACCGAGCTTCAGGGCACCGGCGTTCTTCACCACGGGGGCAAGTAGACCGCGCTCGGTGTCCACGGAAACGGCCAGGTTCTCGACGTCGTGGTAGGTCACCGTCTGGTCGGCGGCGTTGATCACCGCGTTGACCTTCGGGTGGGCCTTGAGCGCCTCTACGGTGGCCGCGGCGAAGAACGGGAAGAAGCCCAGGGCCACGCCCTCGCGCTTGGCGAAGTCGTCGCCGACCTGGTCGCGCAGGCGCGCGATCTTATGGACGTCCACCTCGATGACCTGGGTGGTCGTGGCGGAGATGCGCAGCGACTCGACCATGCGGTCCGCGATGGACTTGCGCAGGCGGCTCAGCTTCTCGGTCCGGCCGCGCAGCGACGCGTCCGAGGCGGGCTTGCTCGCGGTGGCCGACGCGTCCGCCTGCGAGCGCTGGGACTCGGCGGCCTTGAGCACGTCCTGCTTGCGGACGCGGCCGCCCACACCGGTCCCGGAGACACGGCTGAGGTCGACACCGTGCTCGTTGGCGAGCTTGCGGACCAGCGGCGTCACGTAGGCCTCGGACACGGCGTCGGTCCCGGAGGCCTGCCCGGTCCCGCTGAGCGTCTCGACGTCCACCGACGGGCTGCCAGCGTCCTGCTCACGTGCGGCGGGAGCAGGTGCGGACTGGGCTGCCGGGGCGGGCTCGGGCTCGCTCTCGGGTTCGGGCTTGGCCTCGGGCTCGGGCTCGCTCTTGGGCTCGGGCGCGGAGGCGGCAGGGGCGGAACCGGAGGCCCCGCCGATGATGGCGATCTCGGTGCCGATTTCGACCGTTTCGTCTTCGTCGACGAGGATCTTGGTGAGTACACCGGCCACCGGGGACGGGATCTCTGTGTCCACCTTGTCGGTGGAGACCTCAAGGAGCGGCT
Organism: Nocardiopsis oceani; assembly: GCF_054777395.1. Taxonomy (NCBI): domain Bacteria; kingdom Bacillati; phylum Actinomycetota; class Actinomycetes; order Streptosporangiales; family Nocardiopsidaceae; genus Nocardiopsis; species Nocardiopsis oceani. Next base: position 140,855 of record NZ_BAAHAR010000005.1, on the reverse strand, counting down.
CGTCCTCCTCGACGGTGTCGCCCACGTTCTTCAGCCACTGGGTGACGGTCCCTTCGGTGACGCTCTCACCCAGGGCGGGGATGGCGACGGGGGTGCCGGAGCCGTCGGATTCCGCGCTGCCGGAAGCAGGGGCGGCGGGTTCGGGCTCGGCGGCGGGTTGCTCGGCCGGGGCGGGCTCCGGCTCCTCGGCCTGCGCGGGCGCGGCCGCCTCGGGCTCCTCGGCCTGCGCGGGCGCGGGTGCGTCGTCGTCGGCGCTGTCGCCCTCGCCGCCGATGACCGCGATCTCCGCGCCGATCTCCACGGTGTCGTCTTCGTCGACGAGGATCTTGGTGAGTACACCGGCCACCGGGGACGGGATCTCTGTGTCCACCTTGTCGGTGGAGACCTCAAGGAGCGGCTCGTCTACCTCGACGGTGTCGCCCACGTTCTTCAGCCACTGGGTGACGGTCCCTTCGGTGACGCTCTCACCCAGGGCGGGCATGGAAACGGAAGTCGGCATGGGTTCCTCGTTGGATATGGGCGCGGTATCTGCCCATGGCCTGGACGGGCAGCGCGGATGTGTGCGGGGGCGGGCCGTGAGGCCCGCCCCCGGGTGAAGCGGTCAGTCGTGGACGTGCAGAGGCTTGCCCGCAAGCGCGAGGTGGGCCTCGCCCAGTGCCTCCGACTGGCTCGGGTGCGGGTGGATCAGCTGGGCCACCTCGGAGGGCAACGCCTCCCAGTTGTAGATCAGCTGGCCTTCGGCGATCAGCTCGCCGACACGGCTGCCGACCATGTGGACGCCCAGCACGGGGCCGTCCTTCTCGGCGATGACCTTGACCGCGCCCTGCGTCTGGAGGATCTGGCTCTTGCCGTTGCCCGCCAGGTTGTAGTTCATCTCGACGACGTCGTGGCCGCGCTCCTTGGCCACCTTGGTGGTGAGACCGACGGAGGCGACCTCAGGCTCACAGTACGTGACGCGGGGTACACCGTCGTAGTCGATCGCGGGCGGGTTCTGCCCGGCGATGTGCTCGGCGACGAAGATGCCCTCGGCGAAGCCGACGTGGGCGAGCTGGAGGGTCGGGATGAGGTCGCCGACCGCGTAGACGTTGCCCACACCGGTGTGCAGGTTCTCGTCGACCTGGACGAAGCCGCGGTCGAGGGTGACACCCTGCTCCTCGTAACCGAGGCCCTCGGAGACCGGGCCGCGGCCGATGGCGACCAGCAGGACCTCGGCCTCCAGGGTCTTGCCGCCCTGGAGCGTGACGACCACACCCGAGTCGGTGGTCTTGACCGACTCGAACGGGGTGCCCAGCTCGGACTTGATCTTGCGCTTGCGGAAGGCCCGCTCCAGCAGCTTGGAGCTCGACTCCTCCTCGACGGGGACCAGGTTCTTGAGGGCCTCGACGACGGTGACCTCGGCACCGTAGGAACGCCACACGCTGGCGAACTCCACGCCGATCACGCCGCCGCCCAGGACGATGACGGACTCGGGGACGCGGTCCAGGTCCATGGCCTGGTCACTGGTCATGACCTTGTCGCCGTCGATCTCCAGGCCGAGGGTCTTCGGCTTGGAACCGGTGGCCAGAAGGACGTTCTTGCCCTTGTAGACCTTGCCGTCGACCGTGACCTCGTCCTTGCCGGTGAGCTTGCCCTCACCCTCGACGACGGTGATCTTGCGGGACTTGATCAGTCCGCTCAGGCCCTTGTACAGGCCGTTGACCACCTTGTCCTTGTACTTGTGCACGGCCTCGATGTCGATGCCCTCGAAGGTGGCCTTGACGCCGAAGTTCTCGCTCTCCTTGGTGGAGTCGGCGACCTCGGCCGAGTGCAGGAGGGCCTTGGTGGGGATGCAGCCGCGGTGCAGGCAGGTGCCGCCGAGCTTGTCTTTCTCGATCAGGACGACGCTCATGTCCAGCTCGGCGGCGCGCAGTGCCGCCGCGTAGCCGCCGCTGCCGCCGCCAAGGACGACGAGGTCGAAGGTGCCGCCGCTCTCACTCACGGGAACGAACTCCTAGTTGTGGTGGCTGGTGATGGTGGTGGAAGACCGTGGTCCTGCCGCCGGGGCGGCGTGTCGTATCAGACCGCGGCTGCCGGGGAGCGGGGCGGCGCTCCGGCTCAGAGGAGTACCGCCCCGCCCTTCCGAACTACTGCTTACGGGCGTAGTCCTCGGCGATGCGGACGAGGGTGCGGGTTCCCGCACCCGTGCCGCCCTTGGGGGTGTGACCGTGCGGGCCACCGTGGTTGAAGGACGGCCCGGCGATGTCGAGGTGGGCCCACTTGGTGCCCTCCTCGATGAACTCCTGGAGGAAGATGCCCGCGGAGAGCATCCCACCCCAGCGCTCGCCCGCCACGTTGGCGATGTCGGCGACCGAGGAGTTGAGGCCGGCGCGCAGCTCCGACGGGAGCGGCATGGGCCAGGAGGCCTCGTTCTCGGCACCGGACGCGGCGACGATCTCGTCGCGCACGGAGTCGTCGTTGGACATGACCGCGAACACGCGGGTGCCCAGCGCGACGAGCTGGGCACCCGTCAGCGTGGCGATGTCCACGATCAGGTCCGGCTCGTCCTCGTGGGCGCGGACGAGGCCGTCGGCCATGACCAGGCGGCCCTCGGCGTCGGTGTTGAGGACCTCGACGGTCTTGCCGCCGTAGATGCTCAGGACGTCGGAGGGCCGCTGGGCGGTGCCGCTGGGCATGTTCTCGGCCACCGTCAGGTAACCGACGGCGTTGACCTTCAGGCCCAGGGTGGAGATGGCGCGCATGGCGGCGAGCACGGAGGCCGCACCGCTCATGTCGGACTTCATCCACTCCATGCCGCCCGAAGGCTTGAGGGAGAGGCCGCCCGAGTCGAACGTGATGCCCTTGCCGACGAAGGCGACCTTCTTGGTGGCCTCCGGGTGGCTGTAGGACAGCCGGACCAGGCGGGGCGGGTTGGCCGATCCCTGGCCGACCCCGGTCAGGCCGCCGTAGCCGCCCTCGGACAGGGCGCGCTCGTCCAGGACCTCGATCTCCAGCTCGGCCTGCAGGGCGATCTCCTGGGCCGCGTTGGCCAGGTCCTCGGGGACCAGGTCGGCCGGGGCGGTGTTGACGAGGTCGCGCGTGAAGGAGACTGCTTCGGCGAGGACGGAGGCGCGCTCCACGGCGTCGTCTGCGCCGGTGGCCTCGCTGGCCACGGTCAGCGAGACCGCGGCGCTCTTGGCCGCCTTCTTCTTGGCCTTCTCGCCGGTGCGGTAACGGTCGAAGTCGTAGGTGCCGAGCTCGGCGCCCAGGGCCACGGCGCCGGCCTGGTCGGCGGTGGTCGCGGGCAGCGCCAGCACGACACGGCCCGCGCCCTCGGGGCGCGAGCTCAGGGAACGCAGCGCGGCGCCGGCCGCGCGGGACAGGACATCGGAGTCGACGGGGCCGTCGGTGGGCGCCGGGCCGAGGCCGACCGCGACGACGACCGGGGCCTTGACGGCTCCGAGGGAGGCAATGGTGTGCACCTCCTCAGGGGCGCCGCTCGCTCCCAGGAGCGACAGGGTAGAGCCGAGGCCGCCGGTGAAGGCGGCGTCGACGGAATGAGCGCCCGATGCGGGCTCCGGGGCGTCGCCTCCGGAGTGGTAACCGACGACTACCGCGTCGGCGTCGAGCGAACTGGGGGACTCCGTGTTTACTGACAACGTCGTGCTCACGCTCTCGATGCTAGCCCTCCTGTGCCCCCTGCGGTGACGCGGCACCCCGTGCCTTGCAAGGCTCTGACGCGGCGCTCTGCGCCCTGGGGGGCTGTGGGGCGACTCCCCCCGCGGGTCCGGTTCCGCCCGCACGGTGTGGGCCCCCTGGTCCCTTTCGGGGGGTGTCTTACGCGCTTGGCGGCGCGGAGACGCGCCTGCCCGTGGGGCGGCGGCGTGAAACTCCGTGTGAAAAAATGTGATGATGCCGACATTGGGCGACCGGAATGGCTACTGGTCAGTAAGTATGCCCTGGTGGGGAAGGCGCGGCCCGGTTCCGGCCGCGGTTCCGGCTCTGGTGCCGGCCCCGCTCCCAGGCTTTACAGCCACGCGATCGCCGCTGCCGTTACCAGCAGGGCGGTCGTGGCGGCCGTCTCCACCAGGGCGCCCAGGACATCCCCGGTGATGCCGCCCAACCGCCGCACCGTGCGCCGGAGCAGGAAGCCAGCGGCCACCTGCCCGAGGACAGCCCCGAGCGCGCAGGCGGCCGCGAACCCGGGGGAGTGGGCCAGCCCGAGCGCGCACAGCGCCAGGACCCCGAACGCGCACACCGCGGCGGACCCGGGGCGCACCGTCCCCGCGACCGCAGACCCCAGACCCTCCGGTCGGGCAGAGGGCACGCGGGGCGTGCACGCCAGGGTCACCGCCAGCCGTCCGGCCGAGCCCGCCACCACCGCGCCGGCCAGGGCGGCCCAGGGCGAGGCTTCGGCGAGCTGCCCCAGCGCCAGCACCTGGGCGCCGACCGCCACCACCAAGGTCAGAACCCCGAAGGGCCCGATGTCGGAGCGACGCATGACCTCCAACGCGCCCTCGGCTGCGCGGCCGCTTCCCAGGCCGTCGGCCAGGTCGGCCAGGCCGTCCAGGTGCAGCCCTCGGGTGAGCAGAGCGCCGAGGCCGACCGCGAGCAGTGCCGCCAGCGGGGCCGACCAGCCCGCCCAGACGCCCAGCACGGTGACCGCACCGGTGGCCGCGCCGAGAACGGCCCCCAGCACCGGCGCCCAGCACATCGCCCAACCGGAGACCGGACGGTCCACCCGCTCCACGCGCACCGGCCAGACCGTGAACGTGCCCACCGCCATGCGCGCACCGGCGACGGCGTCAGATCCGCTCACGGAAGCTCCACAACGCGCCCGGCCGCGGCCAGCACCACGTCCTCGGACTCGGCGCCCACCCACTGGTTGAGCAGGCCCAGCTGGTCGCGGAAGACCCGGCCCGCGCGGGTCGGCGGCACCACGCCGGACCCCACTTCGTTGGTGACCGCCACGATGTAGGCCTGGGATGAGCGCCAGGCCTCCAAGAGGTCGTGGACGGCGGCCTCCACCCGTTCCTCCGCGTCCTCGGGAGGGTGCTCCTCCCACATGCCGCACTCACCCATGACCCAGGTCAGCCACGTTCCCAAGCAGTCGACCAGGACCGCGCCCCTGGTGCGCTTGAGCAGTACCGCGAGATCCTTGGTCTGCTCGGTCCGCCACCACCAGGGTCTGCGCCGCACGTGCTGGGCGACGCGCTCGGCCCACTCCGGGTCCACGGCGGGGTCGGCGACCGGCCCGGTGGCCGCGTAGACCACCTTCGGTTCCGCCAGCAGGCGCAGTTCGGCCTCGGTGGACTTGCCCGAACGCGCCCCTCCGGTGACCAGGGTCCGGTGCGGGCCGCGCGGCCGGGACTCCGGCCACACCGCTGGCGGGCAGGACATCTCACTGCCGTCCCCCGGCACCAAAGCGCCCCACAGGCGGGCCCGCCGGGCGAACTCTTGGGGCGACCTGATCCGGTGGTCCCCGCCCACCGCGACCACGGCCGTCGTCACCCCGATCACGCCGGAACGCCGGAGCTCCCCGATGACCTCGGGGCGCTGCGCGGCGTCGACGATGACCATGTCCACCTGCTGTGGGGGCGCTGAGGAGTAACCGGAGGAACCCCCGGGCCGGGCCTCGGCCGGAGGACCGCCGGGCAGCGGCCCCGGGCCGGACCGGGCGTAGAGCAGGCGGCCGCCGTCGCTGCCGTCCACCCGGATCCCGTCCGGGGTGGGGGTCACCGTGTACCCGGGTGGGACCGGGCCTACGGCGCCGGCCTCGCGGATACGGAAACGGTCGTCGACGGTCACCCTCAACGGCAGACGGCGTTCCGCGTGGGCCTTGTTGCAGGAAGAGCAGGTGCACTGCGGAGCTGGCCAGCCCGCGTGCCCCGCCGTTCCCAAGAATCGGATACGCACCCCAAAGAGTTAACCTCATCGCGGACCAAGCCTTGGTTAGGCTCAGCACAGGATCGCGGTGGCCCCCACCGTGCAACGGCGACGAAGGGCGGTCGAACATGGCGTGGACGTGGCGGTATCACGAGGCGGACGGTGCCCAGCTGAGGGCGGAGGGATTGCCGACCGAGTCGTTCACGTCGCGCGGCGACGCCGAGAGCTGGCTCGGCGAGAACTGGGAGGAGCTCGTCGAGGGCGGCGTGGGCACCGTCGCCTTGCTGGAGGAGGGGCGGGAGGTCTACACGATGTCCCTGTCGCCCGAGTAGCCGGCCCCAGAGGCTTCCATGAGCGCCGTGCCCGGCCTCCAGGGTGCGGCGCTCAGTCGCTCCCGCTCTCCTCCGCGATCTCGGGCACGCACGTGTCGAATTCGGTGGTGGAGGTGCCCTCGTCGGCGTCGTAAGCACGACCCCATGGGTTGGGTCCCCTCAGTATGGGCTTCGAAGTCGATGCCGTCGGGCGCGAAGCGCACACGGCGGCCCCGGTGCCGTCGGGCACCGGGGCCGGATGTGGCCAACCACCGGGGAGTGGTCAGCCGCGGATGTTCTCCGGGCTCTTGGTGAGCGACGGGTCGCGCTCGATGCTGTCCCCGAGGACCTCGTCGATCCGGGCCAGCAGAGCGGAGTCGAGCTTCACGCCGGCGGCCTTGACGTTGCTCTCCACCTGCTCCGGGCGGGAGGCGCCGATGATCGCCGAGGACACGTTGGAGTTCTGCAGGACCCAGGCCACGGCCAGCTGCGACATGGTCAGCCCCGCTTCGGCGGCGAGCGGCTCCAGCTGCTGCACGCGCTCCAGGAGGGCCTGGTCGGAGACCTTGTCGGCGAGGAACTTCTCGCTCTTGGGGTCGCTGGCACGCGAACCCGCGGGCAGTTCCTGGCCCGGCTTGTACTTGCCGGTGAGGATCCCGCCGGCGATCGGCGACCAGACGATCTGGCCGATGCCCTCGCGCTCGGACACGGGGACGACCTCGGACTCGATGACCCGCCAGAGCATGTTGTACTGCGGCTGGCTGGAGACGATCCGGTCGAAGCCCATCTCGTCCGCGATCTTGAGGGCGCGCTCGATCTCCTCGGCCCGCCACTCGGAGACACCGATGTACAGGGCCTTGCCCTGGCGGACCAGGTCCTCGAAGGCCCGCATTGTCTCCTCGAGCGGGGTGGTGTAGTCGAAGCGGTGCGCCTGGTAGAGGTCCAGGTAGTCGGTGCCCAGGCGGCGCAGGGAGTCCTCCGCGCCGCGGATGATGTGCTTGCGGGACAGGCCCTTGTCGTTCCTGCCCTCGCCCATCGGCCAGTAGACCTTCGAGAAGATCTCCAGCCCGTCCCGGCGCTCGCCCTTCAGCGCACGGCCGAGGACCTCCTCGGCCCTGCCCTGGGCGTAGACGTCCGCGGTGTCGAAGGTGGTGATGCCCGCGTCGAGTGCGGCGCGCACACAGGCCGCGGCGGTGTCCTCCTCGACCTGGGATCCGTGGGTGATCCAGTTCCCGTAGGCGATCTCGCTGATGATGAGACCGCTGTTGCCTAGATGCCGAAAGTCCATGCTGAGCACTCTAATGGCAGCACCAGCGGAATCCGAGACCGTTCACCAGGGGAGTGGGAACGCTCCCAGTCAGGGGGTGCGGCCGCCCCAGACACAGTGCCCCAGACACAGTGAAGGGCCGGTGCGGACACCGGCCCTGCTCACGTGTGACGGACAATGGGGATATTGGGGATGGCTGGCTGTTCAGCGTGTGCCGCGGGGAGTGGGGTCCTCGCCGACCTTCACGCGGGGCTTGGGCAGGCGCAGGCGCCGGAACTGCAGCTGGCGCATGGCGGCGTACATGCCGATGCCCTTGATCGCCGGGTCGTCGGGGAAGTACTCGCTGGCCCGACGCTTGATCGTGCGCCCGACCATGATGCCCTCGGCGACGATGGTGACCATCATCAGCGGCCACAGCACGTAGGCGACGGCGACCTGGAACGTCGGGTTGTTGATGAACAGCAGCGCGATGATGAGGATCGAGAACGGCAGGAAGAACTCGCTGGCGCTGCGACGCGAGTCGATGAAGTCCCGGGCGTAGGCGCGGGCCTGCCCGAGGTCCTGCTGGCGGAAGTATTTCTCGTCGCCCTTGGGAGCACCGGAACGCCGGGCACCCTTGTCGCGTTGACGTTCGAGACGATTCCGGTAGGCGCGGTAAGCCTCCTTACGGGTCTCGGGGGCCTTCACCGGTCGGCGCGGGGTGCTGTCGGATTCCCTGCGCTTAGGGGTGGGCACACCCTTCTTGGGGGTATATCCCTTAGGTTGGGTGGCCTCAGTGGCCTCAGGGCTGGCGGATTCGGCAGAGCTCGAATCCGGGGCTGCGGAAGCGGAGCGACGTCGGAACACACCTTCAGGGTAGCCGGTCATAGCTTTATGGCGACCGCGGGCCAGACCGCGTAGGGTTGGGCAAAGCGCCCGCTGGGAACAGCCGATGTACGCACCGAGAAGGGGACGGCCACGCCGATGAGCGTGTTTCAGCGACTTTCGATGATCTTCAAGTCCAAGGCCAGCAAGGCCCTGGACTCTGTCGAGGACCCTAGGGAAACACTCGACTACTCGTACCAGAAACAGCTTGAACTCCTGCAGAAGGTCCGTCGCGGTGTCGCCGACGTCGCGACTTCCCGAAAGCGGGTCGAGCTCCAGATCCAGCAGCTCGAGCAGCAGTCCGGCAAACTGGAGACCCAGAGCCGGGCGGCCCTGACCCAGGGCCGTGAGGACCTCGCCCGTGAGGCCCTCACCCGTCGCTCCGGCCTCACCAGCCAGATCGAGGGACTGCGCGAACAGCACTCCAACCTCCAGGGTGAAGAGCAGAAGCTCACGATGGCCGCCCAGCGCCTGCAAGCGAAGGTTGATTCCTTCCGCACGCGCAAGGAGACCATCAAGGCGACCTACACCGCCGCTCAGGCCCAGACACAGATCAGCGAGGCCTTCTCGGGTATCTCCGAGGAGATGGGCGACGTGGGCATGGCCGTGCAGCGCGCGGAGGACAAGACCTCCGAGATGCAGGCCCGTGCCGGTGCGGTGGACGAGCTCCTCGCCTCCGGCGCGCTGGACGACGTCACGGGCAGCGGCCCCAAGGACGACATCCAGAGCGAACTCGACCAGTTGGCCAGCACCACCGGTGTCGAGTCCGAGCTGGAGCGCATGAAGCTCGAGCTCGAAGGCGGCAACGGCGGCGGTGCCACCCCGCAGATCGAGGGCGGGAACGGCTCTGCCGGGAACCGGGAGGGCTCGTGATCGTCCGCATCATGGGTGAGGGTCAGGTTGACCTCACCGACGCCGACCTGGGCCTGCTCAACGACTTCGACGCGGCCCTGGAGGCGGCGATCGAGGCGGATGACGAGGCCAAGTTCCGCACGGCCTTGCACGACCTCCTGGAGAAGGTGCGGGAGGACAGCAAGCCGCTGCCTCCGGACGCCCTGGAGCCCTCGCAGTTCATCCTTCCGCACGCTGACGCCAGCATGGAAGAGGTGCGCGAGATGCTCCAGGACGACGGACTCATCCCGGGCTAGGCCCGGGTGCGGTGACTCCGCGAGACCCGCCGCCGTCCAAGCGGGTCCGCGAGCCAGGCGTGTCCCCGGGCTGGGGAGACCACCGGTCCGAGCCACGTTCGGTGCCTGCGTGCGCGCTTTCTCCACCGCGGCCGCCGTGACCACGTCACGGCGGCCGCGGTGTGCGTGCGGTCTATGACACGTCTCACCGGGTGTGGAGAACACGCGGCGGCCCGCTTTAACCCGTTTCTCACCTGCCCGAACTACACTCCGAAACAGTCATAGGGGAGGGATCGGCGTGGCAGGTTCGAAGTTCCGTCCGGACCGGGGGCTGACAGCCCGGATGGTCATGACCATGGTGTTGCTGTTCCTGGTCTACGTCGCCTTCGTGTTCGGCCTGGTCTTCGCCGGGCTCAACATCTGGCTGGTACTGATCATCGTCGGGGCCTTCGCCTTGTTCTCCTACTTCTCCTCCGACAAGATCGCCATGTTCGCGATGGGCGCCAAGGAGGTGACCCCGCAGCAGGCACCGGACCTGCACGCGATGGTCGACCGCCTGTGCGCCATGGCCGACATGGGCAAGCCCCGCGTGGGGATCGCCGACTCCGACGTGCCCAACGCCTTCGCCACCGGGCACAGCGAGAAGTCGGCGGTCATCTGTGTGACCACCGGCCTGATGCGCCGCTTGGACGGCCCGGAGCTGGAGGCGGTCGTCGCCCACGAGCTCTCACACATCGCCCACCGCGACGTCATGGTCATGACCATCGCCGGTTTCCTCGGGATCGTCGCCGGGTTCCTCACCCAGGCCGGGCTGCGCTTCGCCCTGATCGCGGGCGGCAGCCGGGGCGGCAACAACGGCCCGGCCCCAGCGGTCGTCGCCCTCCTCGTCGTCCTGGTCAGCGCCGTCGCCTGGGTCCTGAGCTTCCTGCTCACCCGAGCCCTGTCCCGTTATCGGGAGCTCGCCGCGGACCGCGCCGCCGCCTACCTGACCGGCCGCCCGTCCATGTTGGGCAGCGCGCTGTCCAAGATCACGGGGGACATGGCCCGTATCCCCACCAGGGACCTGCGCCAGGCCGAACCGTTCAACGCCTTCTTCTTCGCGCCGGCCTTCGCGAAGAAGGGCTTCAGCATGAACCAGTTGATCGCCACCCACCCGCCGGTCGAACAGCGCCTGTCACAGCTCTCCGACATCTCCCGCCAGCTCGGAACCGGGAACTGACCCGGCAGGCCCTCGAACCGGTCCCGACCACCCGTGAGGGGAACCCGCATGAGTTTCTGGCGCGCCCTACTGGGACGTTCGAAGCCGGCCAAGCCCGACCTGGACGCGCTCTTCGGGCTGCCCTCGGCCGCCCTGACCCTGCGCGCGGCGGTGGGGATCTCACCCACGGGTTCGGGCTCCGTGGCCTTCCGGGCCTCAGAGGGCGCCGCCTTCGCCGACGTGGAGCGCGACGTCACCGAGCTCCTGAACGCCGGTGACGGCCCACCGGTCGAGCAGACCACCGATGACTACGGCTACACCTGGCTGGTCGTGCGCGGGGGCGGGGCCGAAAGCGGTGGGGGAGACATTCCTGCGGGACCGGGCGGGGAGGTGGTGGATACCGACATCACCGGCCTGGTCACCGACCTGCACGCAGTCAACTCGACTCTGGAGGTGAACGGCTACGGTCCCTCCCTGCTGTGCTCCCTCGTGGGCTTCACCGACGGCGGGGGCCGCTCGGTCGGCCTCGTCTACCTGTACAAGCGGGGCACCTTCTACCCGTTCGCCCCTCGGGGCAAGGGCCGGGACAACGCAATGGAGCTACAGGTGGAGGCGGCGATCGGGGACGATCTGCCGATGGAGAAGGACAAGTCCCGCTGGTTCCCGGTCTACGGTGCCCCGGGCCTCTGACGAGGAGGCAGATGTCTTTCTCCGCTTCCGGCGCACACCGGAGATGGCATCCGGGGCCGGGACAAATTACCCTTGGAGGTGCGAGTACACCCGTGAGCCGCCGGTGCCACATCCACATCCTGTGGCCACGGCGGCAGGGCGAACACAGCGGCCACAAGGTGGAATGCCGCGCGGGCTCCCGGCGTTGGGACCCGTTGAAGAGGACTACACCCGCCACGGCGGGCCGATCCGGCACGCGACCGGGGTCGCCAGACGGCCGCAACCCCTTTTAAGAGGAGCTTTACAACATGACGGTTCAGAGCGAGGCCACCGCGCAGGGAGTCATCCTCACCGATGGTGCGGCCGACAAGGTTCGGACGCTCCTTGAGCAGGAGGGCCGGGACGACCTGCGCCTGCGCGTGGGTGTCCAGCCCGGTGGTTGCTCGGGGCTGCGTTACCAGCTCTACTTCGACGAGCGCGACCTGGACGGCGACGTCATCGCCGACTTCGACGGGGTCGAGGTCGTCACCGACCGCCGCAGTGCCGCCTACCTCATCGGCGCGACCATCGACTTCATGGACACGATCGAGAAGCAGGGGTTCACCATCGACAACCCCAACGCCACCGGTTCCTGCGCCTGCGGTGACTCCTTCAACTAGGGGTCTCCACGGTCGGCCGGGCACGTTCGACCAGGCATAGCCGCCCCGGCGGGGGCGGTGCCCTCAGGGGGAGGGTGGACGCAGCAGAGCGTCCGCCCTCCCCCTCAGTGTGTCCGGTTCCGCGGGCCTGAGGACGGTGTCGGTGCGCTATCCGTGCCCGCCCGGCCTTTAAGGACCGTCGCCCCCTGGGTAACCTAGGCGGGTCCATCGGTCGCGCCCCCGGCGTGGCCGACTACGCCCACAACATGTCCAGCCCGTCCCCCGAGTGCATTCTTCTTCCCAACCAAGGAGCTCACGTACAGTGCGTATCGCGGTTGCCGGATCCATCGCCACCGACCACCTGATGACCTTCGACGGTCGGTTGGCCGAGCAGATCATCCCCGACCAGATCCAGCAGTTGTCCCTCTCCTTCCTGATCGACGAGCTGGATGTGCGCCGCGGCGGCGTCGCAGCCAACATCTGTTTCGGTATCGCCGGCTTCGGACTGAGCCCGATCCTGGTCGGCGCGGCCGGGACCGACTTCGAGGAGTACCGCGCCTGGCTGGACCGCCACGGCGTCGACACCTCCGCGGTGCTCATCTCCGAACTGCGCCATACGGCCCGGTTCATCTGCACCACGGACAAGGACCAGAACCAGATCGCGTCGTTCTACGCCGGTGCGATGGCCGAGGCCCGCAACATCGAGGTCCGGCCGATCGCGGACCGCGTGGGCGGCCTCGACCTCGTCCTCATCGGCGCCGACGACCCGGTGGCCATGGTCCGGCACAGCGAGGAGTGCCGCTCGCGCTCCATCCCCTTCGCCGCCGACCCCTCCCAGCAGCTCGCCCGCATGGAGGGCCCGGAGGTGCGCACCCTCATCGAGGACGCGACCTTCCTTTTCACCAACGAGTACGAGAAGGCCCTGGCCGAGCAGAAGACCGGCTGGTCGGACGCCGAGATCCTGGGCAAGGTGGGTATCCGGGTGACCACCCTGGGCGCCAAGGGCGTCCGGATCGACCGCGAGGGCGAGCCCAGCATCCAGGTGCCCTCCGCCGCCGTCGACAACCTCGTCGATCCCACCGGTATGGGCGACGCCTTCCGCGCCGGGTTCCTCTCGGCCCACTCCTGGGGGGTCCCCCTGGAGCGCGCGGCCCAGGTCGGTAACGCCACCGCAGCCCACTGCCTGGAGGCGGACGGACCGCAGGAGTACAAGCTCACGTCCGAGTCCCTCCTGGGCCGTCTGGAGCGCTCCTACGGCGCTGACGCCGCCGCTGAGGTCAAGCCCTTCCTGTGATCGGGCGCCACTTTCGGGCGGGATGACGCGCCTTTTGGTCGGGGCGGTGTCTCCGAGCCCGTAAAGTGGATGGTCGTGACCCGCACGGGTAATCCCGTGCCCGCCCGGTGCGCTGAAACGCGTGCCGGGCTACTTCGCCCAAGCCGTTCGCGCCGGGTCACGCGCGACGGTGGGGAACCCGCTTCCGCCCCGCACCGCGGGATCCGGGGCTCGGGCGCCCGGAGCGCCTCCCAGATCTAGGCAAGCCTTACCTGGGATTCCCTGATTCACCTTGAAAGGACTATGCATGCGCTACACCGGACCGAAGGTGCGGTTGTCCCGGCGCGCCGGCACCCCGCTGACCCGTAAGGCGGTCAGCTACTTCGAGAAGCGCCCGTACCCGCCCGGCGAGCACGGCCGTCGCGTCCGTCGCAACAGCTCTGACTTCGCCGTCCGTCAGGCGGAGAAGCAGAAGGTGCGCTGGTACTACGACCTGACCGAGAAGCAGCTGCTCCGGATCTACGAGAACTCCAAGAAGCGCGCCGGTCGTACCGGTGAGGAGATGCTCGCCGAGCTCGAGCTGCGTCTGGCCACGGTCGTCCTGCGTGCCGGTCTGGCCGCCTCGATCTACGCCGCGCGCCAGTTCATCAACCACGGCCACATCACCGTGGACGGCAAGAAGGTCGACATCCCGTCGTACCAGGTCAAGCCGGGCCAGATCATCAGCGTTCGGGAGAAGTCCCGCACGATGGTCCCGTTCGTCGAGGCTGCCGAGGGCATCCACGCGGACGACAAGATTGCCGGTTTCCTCGCCGTGAGCCACAAGGACCTGCGCATCGCGGTCATCGACCGCCCCAAGCGTGAGCAGATCCCGGTGCCGTTCGACGAGCAGCTCGTCGTCGAGTTCTACGCTCGCTAAGCACCTCCCGCACCCGCGGGTCCAGCCCTTCTCCGAGGGCGGTCCCGTGCCGCGGGGAAGGCCGCGCGGACCCCGTGTCCGCGCGGCCTTCGTGTTGCCCGGCGCCCTGCACCGGCACGTCTGACGGTCACGCGGTGCGTCGGGTCCCCCCAGGCGCCACCCCCAGGACCGGCGGGTGCCAATCGTTATCGCACCGGAACCGAAACCCCCGTTAGGGGCCCGTCGCGCCGTCAGTACATCCGGCGGATGTGAAACGCGCTACCCCGCGCCAAGGGCTCCTCGACGACGAACTCGTGCATCTTCATCCGGCACCAGGACGGTATGTCGGCGCTCGCCGCCGGATCGTCCGCGGTGACCGCGATGACCGCTCCGATGGGCACTTCGTGCAATCTGGCGGCCAGCATGATGATCGGGATCGGGCACTTGCGGCCCACCGCCTCCACGGTGACCAGAGGCTGCTGCGAGACCGGTCGCTGAGGCACGGCTACTCCTGTTGGTTGTCGTCCTGTAGCCCAATCTTGACCTGGGCCGCTCGAAAAGGCGCACCCGGTTAAGGGTGCCGTAAACCCAGCGATACGCTCGCCTTAGTCTCGTGCCGTGAACGCGTGCAGCACCGCCACAGGCGGCGATGTACGCGCTGACGGCGAGGGCCCGGGGGAACCGCGCCGGGCCGCGCCTCGTAGCCAGCCGGGAGGATGTCCCTCGGGGGCGACTGGGCCCGGCTCCGCGGGACCACCACGCGTTCCGTCAGGGGCGATCCTGGCAACACGCTGACCAGGCAAGCCCCTGATCGGCACGCTGGGCGGTTCGCGATAATGTTTCCCCCTGACAAGCTTTGGATACTTAGGCCGCCCGTGGAGAATCCACGGGCTTCACCGCTGGGAAGGCAATCCGTGAGTCCGACCCGCCAAAAAAATCGGCGCTCAACACTGCGCCGATGGGCACCACGCGGCGCCGCGCTCGCCGTGATGGGGCTGGCCGCGACCGGCTGCGCGTCGAACGAGCTCACTCGTTTGGGCATGCCGGCGCCGATCACCGAGCAGGCTGAGCGTGTTCTCTCGCTCTGGCAGGGCTCGTGGTTGGCGGCTTTCGCGGTCGGCATTCTCGTGTGGGGACTGTTCATTTGGACGATCCTCTTCCACCGCAAGCGCTCTGAGCAGCTGCCGCCGCAGGTGCGGTACAACATGCCCATCGAAGCGCTGTACACCGTTCTGCCGATCGTCATCATCTCGGTGCTGTTCTTCTTCACCGCCCGTGACCAGGCGTACCTGATGGATACCGAGGAGCCCGCGGACGTCCACGTAGAAGTCGTGGCCTTCCAATGGGCCTGGCAGTTCAACTACATGGACGACACGAAGGAGAACGGCGGAGAGGTGCTCTTCTCCGAGGTCGGTATCCCCAATCCGGACGGGACCGCCGACCCCGAGACGCAGACGACCCTCGTCCTGCCCGAGAACTCGGCCGTTCACTTCGACCTCTACTCGCCCGACGTCATCCACTCGTTCTGGATCCCGGCGTTCGGTTTCAAGATGGATGTCGTGCCGGGCCGCGACAACGCCTTCCAGGCCAACCTGAAGGAAGGCACTGAGGGCACCTACATCGGCCGTTGCGCCGAGCTGTGCGGTGTGGACCACACCCGCATGCTCTTCAACGTCGAGGTTCTGCCGGAGGGCGAGTACGAGAGCTGGGCCGCCGAGCAGGAGGCAGCCGCCGTAGAGGACCCCGAGGATCAGGGCGCCGGTCCTGACACCGACGCCGCTGAGGGTACGGGTGCCGACGGCACCGACACCGAGGGCACGGGCGCCGAAGCGGCCGAGCCCGAGGAGAATGACGAGTAAATGACCACGACGGCAACCGAAACCGAGACTGGCGGGCCTCAGGCACCGTCACGAAAAGGGTCGATGATCGTCAGCTGGATGACGTCGACCGACCACAAGGTCATCGGGTACATGTACCTGATCACCTCCTTCGCGTTCTTCCTCTTCGGTGGTGTGCTGGCGCTCCTGATGCGCCTCGAGCTGTTCGAGCCGGGCATGCAGTTCATGTCCAACGAGCAGTTCAACCAGCTGTTCACCATGCACGGCACGATCATGCTGCTGATGTTCGCGACCCCGCTGTTCGTCGGGTTCTCGAACGTGATCATGCCGCTGCATATCGGTGCGCCCGACGTGGCGTTCCCGAGGATGAACCTGTTCAGTTACTACCTGTTCCTGTTCGGCAGCCTCATCGCCATCGGCGGTTTCCTCACCCCGGGCGGCGCCGCCAGCTTCGGCTGGTTCGCCTACACCCCGCTCTCCGACGCGGTCCGGTCACCGGGCCTCGGCGGTGACCTGTGGATCCTGGGTCTGATCGTGTCCGGTCTGGGCACCATCCTCGGTGCGGTCAACTTCATCACCACCGGCCTGTGCATGCGCGCGCCCGGTATGACGATGTTCCGCATGTCGATCTTCACCTGGAACACCCTGCTCACCAGTGTCCTGGTGCTCATCGCGTTCCCGGTGCTGACCGCAGCCCTGATCGCCCTCGGCGCCGACCGCATGGTCGGTACACAGGTCTTCAACGCGGAACACGGTGGTGCCATCCTCTGGCAGCACCTGTTCTGGTTCTTCGGGCACCCAGAGGTGTACATCATCGCGCTGCCGTTCTTCGGTATCGCGACCGAGATCCTGCCGGTGTTCAGCCGCAAGCCGATCTTCGGCTACAAGAGCCTGGTGGCGGCCACCATCGCCATCGCCGGTCTGTCCGTGACCGTGTGGGCGCACCACATGTTCCCGACCGGAGCAGTACTACTGCCGTTCTTCTCGTTCATGACGTTCCTCATCGCGGTCCCCACCGGGGTGAAGTTCTTCAACTGGATCGGGACGATGTGGCGCGGCCAACTCACGTTCGAGACACCGATGCTGTTCACGATCGGCTTCCTGGTCACCTTCCTCTTCGGTGGTCTGACCGGTGTGCTGTTGGCTTCGCCGCCCATCGACTTCCACGTCACAGACTCCTACTTCGTGGTGGCGCACTTCCACTACGTGGTGTTCGGCACCGTGGTGTTCGCGATGTTCGCGGGCTTCTACTTCTGGTGGCCCAAGTTCACCGGCAAGATGCTCAACGAGAAGCTGGGCAAGTTCCACTTCTGGCTGCTGTTCCTCGGCTTCCACGGCACCTTCCTGGTGCAGCACTGGCTGGGCGCGGCCGGCTTCCCGCGCCGGTACGCGGACTACCTGCCCGAAGACGGGTTCACGGAGCTCAACCAGATCTCCTCGATCTCGTCCTTCGTGCTGGCCGCCTCGACGCTCATCTTCTTCTGGAACGTGTACATCACGTCGAAGCGGGCGCCGATGGTCACCAGCGACGACCCGTGGGGCTACGGCTGCTCCCTGGAGTGGGCGACGTCCTGCCCGCCGCCGCGACACAACTTCACGTCGCTGCCGCGGATCCGGTCCGAGCGTCCGGCCTTCGACCTCAACCACCCGCACGCCGCGGCACCCGGTGCCGTCGCGGCCGGTGCCGAGAAGAAGTAGGGGCGAGCTCACATGAAGATGCAGGCCTATCTGTTCATGGGCATCTCGACCTTCTTCGGTCTTGCCGCTGCCCTGTACATCTACTGGTCCTACCAGGACACCGGCGCGATCGAGTGGACGGGCACCACCGCCCTGGTCATCTCCATCGGCTTCGGTTGGATGATCGGCTACTGGCTCTGGCAGGCGGCTCGCCGCAGCGAGCACTTCCACGGCCTCCCGCCCGAGGAGCGCCTCGACGGCGAGATCTCCGAGAACTCCGGCGAGTACGGCTTCTTCAGCCCGCACAGCTGGTGGCCGCTGTGGGTCGCGCTGGCCGTGGCCTTCACGGCGGTCGGTATCGCGATCGGCTGGTGGATGGTGTTCATCGGCTTCCTCGCGATCATGCTGTCGTCGATCGGCTGGGTCTTCGAGTACTACCGCGGAGAGTTCCAGCACTGACGCGCACAACCGGCGCCTTCGCCCCATGCGGGTAGATGACCACTCAGGTCGGGCGCGAGTGTCACCGCCCCGGTGACCGGAGGGTCCCAGGACGGCCCCCGGGCACCGGGGTATTCTTTTCGGGCGACCCCCACGTGGCCCTTGACCCCACGGTGCATCCAGGCCCTGACCCTGCTGTTTCCGTGCGGACCGGTTCCGCACACGTCAGGGCCCGTCGAAACGGACGCTGGAGGTCCCTGGAATGAAGCGACGCATCTCCCGCCCCCGGCTGGCCGTGGCCGTAGCCGCCGTCGTGCTGCTCGGCTCGGCGTGTTCCCCGAGCCCCGACGACGACCCCGGAGACACCTCGGTGCAGGAGGAGCAGGACCAGGAGCAGGAGGAAGAGGACGAGGGGCCGGAGGTCCTGATCAGCCCCGCCCCGGGGGACACCGGCGTGCAGCCCAACAGGCCCGTCCGCGTGGAGACCGCTGACGGGATGCTCACCGAGGTCCGCGTCGAACAGGAGACCCCGGACGAGGTCGCCTCCGGCGATGGGGAAGAGGCCGCGGGAGGGGCCGAGGGGGACCTCTTCGAGGTCACCGGGGATTTCAACGAGGCCGAGGACGAGTGGGCCAGCGACCGGAACCTGCGCCCCGGTGCCACCGTCACCGTGGTCGCCACCGCGGCCGACGCCGACGGTCAGGAGACCGAGGCCGTCTCGGAGTTCACCACCCTGGACAGCGTCGAGGGGCAGCGCCTCGAGCTCGCGTCCAACTTCCCCTCCAGCGGGCAGACCGTCGGTGTGGGCATGCCGGTGATCGTCAACTTCGACCTGCCCGTGACCAACAAGGCGCAGGTGGAGAACTCCATCGAGGTCACCGCCGAGGAGGCGACGGAAGGCGCCTGGAACTGGGTCGACGACCAGATGGCGGTATTCCGGCCCAAGGAGTACTGGGAGCCCTACCAGGAGGTCACGGTGGACCTGCGCCTGGCCGGTGTGGAGTCAGCGGACGGGGTCTACGGCGTCGACAACCACCGCATCGAGTTCGAAGTGGGCCGCGAGCTGATCTCCACCATGCACGTGCCCGACCACGAGATGAGCGTCGAGGTCGACGGCGAGACCGTCCGCACCATCCCGGTGAGCAACGGCGCGGCGGAGGAGCACTTCGACACCACCACCTCGGGGGTCCACCTCACCATGGAGAAGCACGAGTCCATCGTGATGGACTCGGCCACCGTCGGCATCCCCGAGGACTCACCCGACGCCTACCGGCTGGACGTGGACTGGGCGGTCCGCACGTCCAACAGCGGCGAGTTCACCCACGCAGCCCCCTGGAACGAGGACAACCTGGGCCGGGCCGACACCTCCAACGGCTGCACCAACATGACCGTGGGGGACGCCCGCTGGTTCCACGACGAGTCCCTGATGGGCGACATCCTGGAGACCACCGGCACCGACCGCGAACTGGAGTGGAACAACGGCTGGGGCTTCTACCAGCGGTCATGGGAGGAGTGGCTGTCCCACAGCGCGACCGGGGAGCCCCAGTCCACCGACGGTTCCGGCACCCCCGGCCCGGTGCACGGCGAAGGGTTCTAAACGGCGTGGACCGCTGGGCCGTTGCCGCTAAGGGGTGCTCCGCGGCCCACCGCCCCCCTCCGCGGGCGTGAGGAGGCCGTTGAGGCGTTCGAGGGTGCGGTCCCAGGTCCACTCCCGGGAGACCCACTCCCGGCCGCGTGCTCCCATCAGGGCGGCGCGGTCGGGGTCCCTGAGGAGCCGGCTGAGCGCCCGGGCGGTCGGCCCGGGGGCCGATCCGTCCACCACGTGACCGGTCTCGCCCTCCAGGACCGCGTCCGGGGCACCCCCCGACGCGCCGGCGAGCACCGGCAGTCCGGTGGCGGAGGCCTCAAGGTAGACCATCCCGAGGCCTTCCACGTCCAGGCCGCCCCGCCTGGTCCGGCAGGGCATGGCGAAGACGTCGCCGGCGTCGTAGTGGGCGGGCAGTTCCTCGGGCGGCACGGGGCCGGTGAAGCGCACCGAGTCCATGCCGAGCGCGGAAGAGTAGAGCTTCGGGGCGTGGGGGCCGTCTCCGACGAACAGTAGGACGGCGTCCGGCACGTCGGCCAGGACCCGCGGCCAGGCCCGGATGAGAGTGTCCTGGCCCTTGCGGGGCACCATGCGGGACACGCACACGACCACGGGGCGCCCGCCCAGCCCGAGACGTGCGCGGATCGCCGCGCCGCCCGCCCCGGGACGGAACCGGTCCGTGTCCACGCCGGGGGCCAGCCGCCGCATCCGGTCCGTTGCGGCGCTGGAGAGCGAGCGTGCCAGTCGGCGCCGCGTGTACTCGCCCAGGTAGGTGACGGTGTCGACGCCCTCACCGATCCCGCGCAGTGCCGAACTCGCCCCCGGGAGCACCGTCCAGCCCGTCTCGTGTCCGTGCGTGAGCGCCACTTGGCGGCGCACCTGGGAGCTCAGCGAGGCGGAGATCAGGCCCAACGGGGCGGCCGCCCCGTAGAGCACCGAGTCGCAGTCCTCCATCTCGGCGATCACCCCTGCCCGCCGGGCCACCCTCGGGGTGGGCAGCAGCACCTTCGCCGCGTCGCGCACGACCGGGAAGGGCTGGCGCAGGTCGAAGTGGGGGTCGGTGCGCTCGTCGGCGGCGCTGGGGGAGGAGCAGTAGACCAGAACCGAGCCCTCGGGCCTGCGCCGAGCCAGCTCGTGCACGAAGGACTCGATGCCGCCCGCACGCGGAGGGAAGTCGTTGGTGATGATGAGAGTTCGCGACACCCGGCGAGTCTAGGACGTCCGCCGCCCTCGGTGCGGGAAACCCGGTCGCCGCGGAGAAGTTCGAGGCCGGGGAGGTCGGAGCCGGAGAGAACATGAGGGGCCCCGGACACCGGGATCGAACCGGTGTCCGGGGCCTCTCGGCCGTTCGTTCCGGGGCGCGTCCGGACCGTGTTCTCGGGGCCTCGGGGCCTAAGGGCGTACGGCGGTGACGAAGCTGCTGCGGTAGTGGTCGTTCAGCGTGACCGTGCCGATGGGACGGGCAGAGGTGGAGGCGTGCACCATCTCGCCGCCGCCCGCGTACAGGCCCACGTGGCTCGGCTCGGAACCGTAGAAGAACAGCAGGTCACCGGGCTGCTTATTGTCCCAGGAAACCTGGTTGCCCGCGTTGACCTGGTCGTAGGTGGTCCGGGGCAGGCTCACGCCCGCTTGGGACCATGCGGCCTGGGTCAGACCGGAGCAGTCATAGCCGTCCGGGCCGGTGCCGCCCCAGACGTAGGGCTTTCCGATCTGGGCGTAGGCGAAGTCGAGCACGGCCTGCGCGTTGCCGGTGGCCGGGCCGTCGTAGCTACCGCCGCCACCGCCACCGTTGCCACTGTCGGAGCTGTCGTCGTCACTGACGTTCTCGGTGGCCGCGGCCCGCTCCTCCTCGGTGAGCTCGTCGAGGAGGTCCTCCTGTTCGGCGATGGCGTCCTCGGCGTCCTCGGTCGCTTCCTCCGCCTCCTCCAGGGCTTCGGCGGCCGACTCCTCGGTGTCCTCAGCCTCGATACGGAGCGTCTCGAGGTGGTCGAGCTCCTCCACGTACTGGTCCAGGCGCTCCTCGTGCTGGTCCGAGAGGTAGGTCAGGTCGGCCTGGTGCTCCAGGGCCTCCTCGGGGCCGGACGCGCCGATGAGATGGGTGGGCGAGTCGTAGTCCACGCCCGTGTAGGCGGCGTTGGCGAGGGTCCGGACGCCTGATCCGAGGGACTCGACCTCTTCCTCGGCGGCCTCGATGTCCTCGAGAATGCCGTCCAGCTTCTCCTCGGCGGCCTCGTAGGTCTCCTGGGCATCGTTGTAGGCCGCGTTGAGTTCGATGAACTCCTCTTCGAGGCTTTCGATCTCCTCGCGGACGTCATCGGCCGTCGGGTCCGCGTGCGCCACGGCGGAGGGCAGGAGAAGGGCACCGAGGGCGAGGGAAGCGATGACCGCGGTTCGGCGTCCGTGGTCGCCACGGGATACAGACACGTTGGGTAACACCTTTCTCCCCTTGCCCCAGGCCGTGCGGGAACAAGGGACTGCACCGGGTGGGGGTCCTTGGGCCAGTGAGGGTGGCCGAAACGGTGTGGGGGTGTGCCCGACCCGGGCGCGGTTGTCACCACCGGGTTGTGGTGAAGAGGAGCAACCACGCTCGGCGATGAACACTAGTGCATCCCTTGGGGCGCACTCAACTGTTTCGTGACATTCCGGCGCGAGACATGGCCTGTCCGAAAACAGCACTTGACCCACCCGTGACACCACAAGGCCGCCGCCCCGATCAAGGAGCGGCGGCCTCGCGGATCAAAGCCTCAGGGGCGAACGGCGAACTCGAACTGGCCGCCCCAATAGGCGGCCAGGCCGACGACCTCCAGGTTGCGGCCGGTACGGGGGGCGTGCACCATCTGGCCGTCCCCGGCGTAGAGGCCGTTGTGGCCCAGCCCGGAGAAAAACAGGATGTCGCCCGGCTGGACGGAGCCCATGTCGTTGATGCGGCTGCCCACCTCGGCCTGCGCGTACGTGGTGCGCGGCAGGTCGACGCCGGCCGCGCGCCAGGACGCCTGGACCAGGCCGGAGCAGTCGTACCCGTCGGGGCCGGTACCGCCGTAGATGTAGGGCAGGCCCACCCGGGAGTAGGCGGCGTCCAGGGCCGTGGCCGCGTCGCCGCTGCCGGCGTGGGACTGGTCGCCGGAGTCGTCGCCGCCCTCGGCGGAGGCGTCGGAGTCGGGGAACTGGTCGAGGAGCTCCTGCTGCTCCTCGATGGCCTCCTCCACCTCGTCCTTGGCGTCCTCGGCCTCCTCGAGCGCCTCCTCGGCCTCTTCGAGGGACTCCTCGGCCTCGTCCTTGAGCGCGAACAGCCGCTCGGCGGAGTCACCGAAGTCGTCGAGCTGCGACTGCTGGGTGTCCGACAGGTAGTTCAGGTCGGCGTTCTGCTCAAGCAGGGCCTCAGGGCCGTCGGAGGTCAGGACGTTGGCCGTGGAGTCCAGCTCGCCGCTCTGGTAGGTGGCGTTCGCGAACTGCTGGACCTTCTCACGCAGGTCGTCGTAGCGGTCCTGCTCGTCGCCGACCTGCTCGTCGAGCTCGTCGTGCGCGGCCTTGGCCGCCTCGTAGTCCTCTTCGGCCTGGTTGTAGGTCTCGACCGCGGAGGAGGCCTCCGTGTTCAGCTCCTCAATGCGGTCCTCGACCTCGTCCTGTGTCGGCTCCGCGTGTGCGATGCCGGGGGCGATGAAGGTACCGGCGGCAACGACGCCAAGACCGGTCGTAGCGATTCGGCGAGTTGTACGCCGACCACCGGGGTTCTTCATGGCGGTCCACGCTCCTTGAGATTGAGAAGTCCGCATGGGGTGCTTGGGAGACGGAAAGCAAGGGGGAACCCGTGCACGGCACGGGCCTCGCATGAGTGTGCGGGTCTCCGCCGGTGTGGGGAAGGCACAGGGGTGGTCTTCTATCCGACGGAGCACTCACGTTCCTGGAAGAACCTAGCGGACCGTCCTGCACGTCTCAACCACGACGCAGAACCCGCATCGCTCTGAACTGTGGCGACCGCTGTCTCAGAAGTGGACGTTTCGGCAGGAAAGCGAGGGTGCGCGCGGCAGTTTCGGGTCCGGTGGACTTTCTTGAGTGGTGTGGCTCTCAATCGGCTTCCCACCTGAGGCAGCACCGGACCCGGGCGCCGATTCAGGTGTGGGACTCCAGCCGACGCAGGAAGATCGGGGAGGGCACCGCGCGCGCCCCCGCGCGTCGAACCGCCGTGACGATCTCCTTGTCGGAGGTCACCACCGCGATCGGGCGGCCGGGAGGCTCCGCCCGCACGAGGCGGACGATCAGCTCGTCAGCGGTCTCACCCGGGGCGCTGAACAGCAGCCGCACGCGCCGGTTGGGCGCCGCCGGAGGCGCCTCCACATCGGCGCCGTCGAACACACACGTGATCTCGGCCTTGGTCCGGCTGGCGAGCCCCTCCAACGAGGTGAGCAGCCGGTTGCGCTGGTCGACCAGCGGCAGGGTCCCGTAACCGGTCTTGGTGACGTTGTAGCCGTCCACCAGGAGGTGCACGCGGGGAACCGTCAGCAGGTACTCCAACAGCCCGGGCGCGTCGTCGGGCAGACCGCCCAGGGACACCCGGTTCCCCTCCTCCCGAGCCTCGGCGACCAGGTCGGCCGGGCTGTTGAGGGACGTGGGCAGAGCCAGTTCGCGGCGCAGGCCGTGCGACGCCTCCACCAGCACGTCCAGCAGTACGCGCAGACGCGCCTCGTCGGCGTTGCGGCCGGTGCGGACCGCCCGCCGCGCGTTCTCCACCTGGGCTTCGGCATCCGCCAGGCGCGACCGCAGGCGGCGGTTCTCCGCCTCCAAAGCGCCTACCTGGTTCTCGCTCTCGCTGCGCCGGTCCGCGTTCTCGACCACCACGCGCTCCGCCTCGGCGGTGGCCTTCTTGGCCCGCTGTCGCTCGTTGTGGACCTTGCGGCGCAGCTCGGAGATCTCCGAGCGCTGCTCCGAGATCTGCTTCCGGAGCCTGGCCAGCTCGGCCTGGTGCCCGCTGCGGGTCTCCTCCAGCTGTCGGCGGACGTCGTCGAGGGCCTCGGCGGCCTCGTCGACCTCCTTGGCGCTGGTCTGCCGCTCCAGTTCCTCGTGGACGTCCTCGATGATGTCCGGCCAGCCCTTGGGCCGGAGCAGATAGGCGCAGGCCGCCACCGCCACCGGGTCGGCCGCGGGCGGAACCACGCCGGCCCGCATGCCCTCGGCGAGTTCGGGCCACACCTGCTCCACCCGAGCGGCGACCATCCCCCGGAAACCGTCGTGGTTCTCGAGCTGGGCGGCGATCTGCGGACCGGCCAGCCTGGCCCGGCGGCGCGGTTCGAACTTGGCGACCCGGCGCAGCAGGGGCGGAAGGTCGGAGGGGCGCATACCCCCCAGCACATCGGATCCGTACTCGACGACGCGGGCGCGCACCGGCTCCGGAAGGGGGCGGCGGAGCCGCTCCCCGCCGTCCTCGGAGTGCTCGGACCCCGAGCCGGTCTCGGGGTCCGGTTCCGTGCCGTCGGCCTCGCCGCCCGCGCCCGGGCGGGCGCTCATGCCTGACCCGTCGGGCTCTCCGCCGAGGAGTCGGAGACCGACCGGTCGGCGTCGGGGCGGGGGACGATCGTCACGCTGTCGGTGGCGCCGCACCACCGGCACTTGACCCGTTCGACGGTCTCGGCGAGCACGGTGCGCTCCTCGACCACCCCCGCGCCGGACAGCTCTTGGTGGACGAAGTCCTCAGAGCGCAGCGTGCGGGTCACGTCGAACCGTGTGAGGTTGCCGCACCCGGTGCACCGCCATCGCTCATTGTCACCCGGCATCGCGATCCCCACGGTTCCTCCTACTGGTGTCAGGCTGCTGTCGTTCTCGTCCCGGACGGCGGGCCCGCCGCACCCGGTGCCCCACATCTTTCCATGTCGGGAGGGACGGACCGTATCCCGGAAGCCGTTGGTCGTGCCCCCCGACTACCCTGACCGCGTGGTTCGACACTCAGCGGCGCCCGTCGGCGTCCAAACCAGCATCGGCGACCTAGGCACCCCTCTGTCCGGGGTGTCCTTCGTGGTCGTCGACCTGGAAACCACCGGCACCAGTGCGTCGGGCTCCCGGATCACCGAAGTCGGTGCGGTCCGGGTACGGGGCGGAGAGACCGTCGACGAGTTCTCCACCCTGGTCGACCCCCGGACCCTGATCCCGGCCAACGTCACACTGCTGACCGGCATCACCCAGTCGATGGTGGCCACGGCGCCGCCGATCGAGGAGGTCCTGCCGCGCCTGCTCGCCTTCCTGGCCACCGACCCGGACACCGTCCTGGTCGCGCACAACGCGCCCTTCGACACCGGCTTCCTCAAGGCCGCCTGCGAACGCGAGGCCGTCGAGTGGCCCGCGCCCCCGGTCGTGGACACCCTGCGCCTGGCACGGGCCGTGCTGCCCCGGCCGGAGGTGCGCAACCACCGTCTGGGCACCCTTGCGGCCTACTTCGGCGCCCCCACGACCCCCAACCACCGGGCCCTGGACGACGCCAAGGCCACCGTCGACGTCCTCCACGGCCTTCTGGAGCGGCTCGGCCCCATGGGGGTGACCAGCCTGGAGGAACTGCGCGCCGTCAACAAGCCCGCCACCCGCGCCCAGCGGTCCAAGCGGCACCTGGCCGAGGACCTACCCGAGGGGCCCGGCGTGTACGTGTTCACCGACGCACGGGGCGAGAGCCTGTACGTCGGAAAGAGCAACAATCTGCGCCGCCGGGTGGCCACGTACTTCACCGCGGCCGAGTCCCGCCGCCGGATCCGGGAGATGGCCGGCCTGGTCGAAGGGGTCACGCCCATCCTGTGCACCACCGACCTGGAGGCCTCGGTCCGCGAGCTCCGCATCATCGCCGAGCGCAAACCCCCGTTCAACCGCCGATCACGCAACCCCGAACGCGCCGCGTGGGTCAAACTCACCCAGGAGGCCTACCCCCGCCTGTCCGTGGTCCGTGCGGTCAAGGACGACGGCGCGCCCTACCTGGGCCCCTACAACTCACCCAGGGACGCGGAAGAGGCCAAGGAAGCGCTGTTGCACGCCCTGCCGCTCCGCCAGTGCACCCACACCTTCGCCCCGCCGGAGCGCACGGTGACACCCTGTGTGCTGGCCCAGCTGGGCCGCTGCGGAGCCCCGTGCGACGGTTCGGAGCCGTTGCAGGCCTACACCGTGCACGCGGCCGCTGCCCGCACCGCCATGACCGGCGACCCCGCCGTCGTGGTGGACGCGCTGACCGGGCGCATCCGGGACCTCGCCGCCGAGCTGCGCTACGAGGAGGCCGCGAGCCTCCGCGACCGGCTCACGGCGTTCCTGCGCGGAGCCAGGCGCTCCCAGCGGCTGTCCGCGATCGCCGCCGTCCCGCACCTGGTCGCTTCCCGGCCCGGCGCTACGGGCTGGGAGACCGTCGTGGTCCGCCACGGCCGCCTGGCCGCCAGCGCAGTCCTGCGGCCGGGCACAGAGCCCAGCGCCTTCCTTGCCTCGCTCACCGCCACCGCCGAGCGGGTGACCGCGGGGTTCGGACCGGTTCCCAACGCCACGGCGGGGGAGACCGAACTCGTGCTGGACTGGCTTGTTTCACCTGGTACGCGCCTGGTCGAGGTCGAGGGTGAGTGGACATGCCCGCTGCGGAGCGCCGAAGCCCACACCGAAATGACACACTGGGCACATGGCCGCGCTTCCGCTCAATGACGACTACCCCGTCCGTCGCGCACCCGTCATCGCCTACGGGCTGATCGCGGCCAACGTCCTCGTCTACCTGTTGTCGCCCCAGGCGGCCACCGCCGTCTGGTACCCGGCCGACATGCTGGTGCGCTTCTGCTCGATCGACGACTACTTCATGCGCTGGGGCGCCATCCCGGACGAGATACTCGGCCGTGTCGACCTGGCCGCTCCGCTGACCCCCGAGTGCGGGGGCATCGAGGGCAAGTCGATCTGGTTCTCCGTGTTCAGCTCCATGTTCCTGCACGCCGGACCCATGCACCTGCTCGGCAACATGGTCTACCTGTTCGTGTTCGGACCGGTGGTCGAGGACCGCGTGGGCAAACTCCGGTTCCTGGCCCTGTACCTGGTCACCGGCGTCGTCGCCGCCTACAGCCACGCACTGGTCGACGCGGACGGCACCGTGCCGATGGTCGGAGCCTCGGGCGCGATCTCCGGTGTCCTCGGGGCCTACCTGGTGGTGCAGTTCCGCAGCCGGGTCACCACACTGGTGTTCGGGGTCATCCCGATGCGCCTGCCGGGGTGGGCCGTGGTCGGCAGCTACTTCGCCCTTCAGTATCTTCTCTACGTCACATCCTCGACCGCTCCCGGAGCCGGATCCAACGTGGCTTACGCGGCACACGTCTACGGGTTCGTCGCGGGGGTGATCGCGGGACTGGTGGTCTACCGGCTGCGATGGCGCTCCGGGACGCGGCTCTCCGACGTCTACTAGCGCCGCAGTCCGGGCGGCACCGCTTCCGCACCCGAACGCCCAGGAGGCACAGTGATCACCGCGATCGTCATGATCAAGGCCGACGTCCACCGCATCCCCGAGGTCGCAGAGGCCATCGCAGAGATCGAGGGGGTCAGCGAGGTCTATTCGGTGACCGGTGGCGTCGACCTCATCGCCATGGTGCGGGTCCGCCGCCACGAGGACCTCGCCGACGTGATCCCGGGACGGGTCAACAAGGTCCCCGGTGTGATCTCCTCCGACACGCACATCTCCTTCCAGACCTACTCCAAGCACGACCTGGAGTCGGCCTTCGCCCTCGGCTGGTAGCTCCGGCGGCACAGGGCCCGCACACGGGAACGGGGCGCGGCGCATACACGGCCGCGCCCCGCCCGTGTTTCGTGAGCGGTCTCCGGGAAGGCGCTCAGAGGCCCTTGGCGAAGCCCTGGCTGGTCTGGACCCACGAGGCCAGCAGGCGCTCGGCGGCACCGCTGTCCACGGCGGCGCCGGCCCGCTCATAGCCCGCGCGCACCGACTCGGTCAGGGAGCCCTCGACGCCGTCGACGGCGGCCAGGGCGGCACCGGCGTTGAGCAGCACGGCGTCGCGTACCGGCCCCCGCCGCCCCGCCACCAGGTCCCGAACCGCCTGGGCGTTGAACTCCACGTCACCGCCGCGCAAGGCGTCGGGCGCCGAGCGCTCGATACCGAGGTCTGCCGGGTCGAGGCGTTCGCGCCTGGCTTCACCGCCGGAGACCACCCAGACCGTGGACGTGGTGGCCGTGGTCAGCTCGTCGAGGCCGTCGTCCCCCCGGAACACCAGGGCGGAGGAGTCGCGGCGGGCGAGCACACCGGCGATCACCTCGCACATGCGCTCGTCGAACACGCCGATCGCGGACGCGGAAGGCTGCGCGGGGTTGGTCAGCGGCCCCAGGAAGTTGAAGACGGTCGGAACTCCGAGCTCGCGGCGGGGCTGGGCGGCGAACCGCAGCGAGGGGTGGAACAGCGGGGCGAAGCAGAACGTGATGCCCGCTTCTTGGGCGACCCGCACGGTCAGCTCCGGCGGCAGGTCCAGCACCACGCCGAGCCGTTCGAGCACGTCGGCGGTCCCGCAGGAGGAGGACGCGGCGCGGTTGCCGTGTTTGACCACGCGCGCGCCCGCGGCCGAGGCGACGATCGCGGCCATCGTGGACACGTTCACGGTGTGCGCCCGGTCGCCGCCGGTACCGACGATGTCCAGGGTCGGGCCGTCGACGCTGATCCGGACGGCGTTGTCGAGCATGCCTTGGGCCAGGCCGCTCACCTCGGAGACCGCCTCACCCTTGGCGCGGAGGGCGATCGCGAACCCCGCGACCTGGGCACCGGTCGCCGAGCCGGACATGATCTCGTTCATCGCCCACTCGGTGTCGGCGGTGCTCAGAGAGACCCCGCCCAGGAGAGCGGTGATCAGGTTGGACCAGTTCCGCTCCTCGACGGCGGAACTCGGCTGTTCCTGCTGCTGGCGGTCCTGTTCGGGCACGGGTGCCGACGATGCGGGGACGTTCATTGTGCGACTCCACGGATGTGAGATCGGGTGGGAGAGAGCGGTGGGGCGGGCACGACGGAGCGGGCCGCCGACATCAACCGCCCAGGACAGGGGAGGGAGGCAGGACGGGGCTACGCCATCGCCCTCGGCCCCACGGTTGAGGCCGCCGTTCGCCCACTGGCTGAGGATGCATGTCCCTGTCGCCGTTCTCCCGCTCGGTCATCGCCCGACCGTGTTCGTCACATCCCACCGGATCAGCCGCTGATCGCCGCGGCCCGCTGGCGCATGAGTCCGGCCAGCGACTCGGCGAGTGCGACGGGATCGATCGGGTGGCTCACCACCTGGTCGGCCTGCGACCAGGTCGCCAGCCAGCCGTCGTCGACCCGGCCCACCAGCAGGAGCACCGGCGGGCAGCGGTAGATCTCGTCCTTGACCTGGCGGCACAGGCCCATCCCGCCGTTCGGCGCGGCCTCACCGTCGAAGATAGCCACGTCGATGTGCTCGCCGGGCTCCTTGGACTCCAGTTTGCGCAGCGTGCCGGGCGCGGTCGCGCACTCGACGAACTCCACCTTCGGGACATCCGTCGCGGGGCGGCGGCCGATGGCCTGCCGTACCTGCTCGCGTGTGTCCGCCTTGTCGCTGTAGAGCAGCACGCGCATCTTGGCACCCGTGTCCGTACCGCTGACCACCATCGCGCAACCGTCCCATCGCGTCTGTCCGCGGCCGCCGCCTGGGGGTGCGGCCGGGTCGTTAGTTGGCTGTATGCCTATGACTCTATTGCCTCGCGGTCACCGCGCCCAGATCGGCCCGGAGGTCCGAGGCGGAGCTGAGACCTTCGACACCACAGAATGCCAGGAGCTCGGTGGCCTTCGCTCACCGCCCCCGGGCCCGGCGTTGTTCAACGGTGATCATTTTGATATCTCAGCGTTGGATTGGTGCGGTTCAAGCTCGTGTCCCGGGGGTACAGAACGCCTCAGCCGTCCTGGATGGAGCCTTTTCGGCTGTCCGGGCGCGCCAGACGCGGACGCAGGGCGCACGAGCGGCTACAGTAACGCCCGAGTCACAGGGAGAGAGCGGATCCGGCCTCCTGTGGCGGCCGATCCGGGCGTTGATCCGTCGCCTTACGGGGGGTCGAGTACGGACCTGCGCGAGAAGCCGTAATAATGCTCCCGTGGCGACAGCAACCGCGAACCCAAAAACAGCAACCGCATCAGCGCATGGTGCGGCGAAGCGTCCTGACCTGGTGAGTGTTGGCACCATCGTGTGGTTGGCCAACGAACTCATGTTCTTCGCAGCGCTGTTCGCGATGTACTTCACCATCCGATCGGTGACCAACGGGAACCCTGAGCTCGGCAGTTGGCCGCAGGAGGGCGTCCACCTCAACCTGGTGCTGGCGACGACCATCACCGTGGTGCTGGTGGCTTCCAGTTTCACCGCGCAGTTCGGTGTCTGGGCCGCAGAACGCGGCGACGTCCAGAAACTGCGCATGTGGTTCTACATCACGTTCTTCATGGGCCTGTTCTTCATCCTCGGACAGGCGTATGAGTTCTACGAGCTGGTGGTCGACTACGGCCTGACGCTCCAGTCGAGCGCCTACGGGTCGGTGTTCTACCTGACCACGGGCTTCCACGGACTCCACGTCATCGGTGGTTTGATCGCGTTCCTCATCATGCTGGGACGTACGTACGCCGCGAAGCGCTTCACTCACCAACAGGCGACCAGTGCGATCGTCGTGTCCTACTACTGGCACTTCGTCGACGTCGTCTGGGTCGCTTTGTTCTTCACCATCTACTTCCTTCAGTAACCCGAAACGGGGAAACCGTGAAATGGATTACCGCGCGGCGGCGGCATCCCCTGGCGGGGTATGTCGTCGTCATCCTCGCGCTAGCCCTGTTCGGGGTGGGGTATGCCGCAATGGCCCCCACCGCCGACCAGGCACGGGCGCAGACACTTGCCGCTGATGCCCCGTCCGAAGAGGACGTGGACATCGCCGAGGGCAAGACCATCTTCGACCAGACGTGTGCCTCGTGCCACGGTCTGGACGGCTCCGGTAGCCCGACCGGGCCCGACCTGCGTGAGGTTGGTTCGGCCGCGGTCAACTTCCAGGTCAGCACCGGCCGTATGCCGTCGATGGACCCGGACAACCAGATGCCGCGCAAGCCGATGGTCATGTCCGAAGAGGAACTCACCAACCTGATCGCCTACTACGACGACAGCATCAGGTCCGACGGTGCCGGTGCCGACGTTCCCTACGAGGTGCCCGGCAGCGAGCCGCAGCGTGCGGAGTTCGAGGACGACGCTTCCTACGAGGAGGCCGTCGCCGAATACGAGTCGGACTACGACGCCTACATCGAGGGCGCCGACGACGTCGACATGGGCATGAAGCTCTACCTGACCAACTGTGCGCACTGCCACAGCTGGTCCGGTGGCGGCGGTGCCCTGACCGACGGCGCCTGGGCACCCGATATCCACGACGCGACCCCGCGCGAGATCTACGAGGCCATGGTCAGTGGCCCCGGCGCCATGCCGATGTTCAGCGACGGCGCCATCTCGCCCGAGGAGAAGCAGGAGCTCATCTCCTACGTGAAGACGCTGGAGGCCGAACCTGACGCCGGCGGCATCTTCGCGCTGGACCGAGTCGGCCAGGTGGCGGAGGGATTCATCGGGTGGACCATCGGTCTCTCCCTGATCATCGCCTGCGCGATCTGGATCACCGCGAAGCAGCGTGCCCATGACTGAGAACAACAGCAACGACAACAACGAGACCGGGGCCGACGACGCCAACGAGCGCGTGGTCGGTACTCCGACGGACACCAATGACGTGGTGACGGAGGCCCCGGCCGAGCCGCAGGGTGAGCACAACGGGCCCTACCTGGCCTCGGAGACGCACTCGCACTCGGAGGAGAAGCAGCGCCGAGGCGAGAAGGTCGCCTCGCTCTGGTTCATCCTCGCTTTCCTCGGCGGTATGGGCTTCATCGTCTCGTACTTCCTCTACCCGCCGAACGCGGCGGGGGAGCCGGCGATCGGCGACCCGCTGATCGGCCAGTACTCGAACATGCTGCTTGGCGGAACGCTCACCCTCGCGCTGTTCGGCATCGGTGCCGGTATGACGGAGTGGGCGCGCAACATCATGCCCCACTACGAGGTGGCGTCGCCCTACGACGACCTGCCCTCCGACGAGGAGGAGAAGAGCTCCTTCAGCGAGTTCTTCATGAAGAGCGCCGACGAGAGCGGCTTCACGAAGCGCCCGCTGATGCGCCGCACGCTCCTCCTGGCCATGCTGCCGCTGGGTATCGCGCCGGTCGTCCTTCTGCGCGACACCGGTCCCATGCCGGGCGACAAGCTGATGCAGACCCCGTGGGTGGACGGCATGCGCATGCACGTCGAGGGGACCCACCGGGAGATCAGGGTCGAGGACCTGGAGAACGACCCGAACGGGATGATCTCCGCCCTGCCCGCGCTCCCCGATGACCACTACCCGGACTCGGAGTTCCACCCGCACGGGATCAGCATCAACGACCAGGCCAAGTCCGTCATCATGCTCATCAAGGTGCCGGACGGGGACTGGAAGGACGGGATGAACGAACCCGTGCGCGAGGGCAGCGACGAGACGCACATGAACTGGACCCACCAGGGCATCGTCGCGTACTCGAAGATCTGCACGCATGTGGGATGCCCCGCCGCGCTCTACGAGCGCACCACGCACCGCATCCTGTGCCCGTGCCACCAGTCCACGTTCGACGCGGTGGATGCTGCCAAGGTCGTCTTCGGACCGGCTCACCGAGCTCTGCCCCAGCTGCCGATCGGCGTCGACGACGAGGGCTACCTCGTCGCGAGGGGCGACTTCAACGAGCCGGCCGGGCCGACCTTCTGGGAATACGCGAAGGACTAGTCGATGAGTAAGACCACGCAAGCACCAAAGGCACTGCGCGGCGTCGGAAACTACATCGACGACCGCTTCCACCTGGCCAAGACCGGTGAGAAGAACCTTCGCAAGGTCTTCCCGAACCACTGGTCGTTCATGCTGGGCGAGATCGCGCTGTACTCGTTCATCATCCTGCTCGTCACCGGCGTGTTCCTCACCCTGTGGTTCAAGCCGAGCATGGCCGAGATCATCTACGACGGCTCGTACGAGCGCCTCCAAGGCGTTCCCATGACTGAGGCCTTCGCCTCGACCCTGCACATCAACTTCGATGTGCGAGGCGGGTTCCTCATGCGCCAGATCCACCACTGGGCCGCGCTGATCTTCGTGGCCTCGCTGGTGGTGCACATGCTCCGGGTGTTCTTCACCGGTGCGTTCCGCAAGCCGCGTGAGATCAACTGGCTCATCGGTATCGCCATCTTCACCCTGGCCATCCTCGAGGGCCTCTTCGGCTACTCGCTGCCGGACGACCTGCCCTCGGGCATGGGTGTCCGGATTCTCCAGGGTGTGATCCTGGCGCTGCCGCTGGTCGGCACGTACATCTCGATGTTCCTCTTCGGCGGGGAGTTCCCCGGCGAGGACATCATCACGCGCTTGTACATGCTCCACATCCTGCTGCTTCCAGCGCTTCTGTTGGCGCTCATCGTGGCGCACTTCATGATCCTGTGGCACCAGAAGCACACGCAGTATCCAGGTCAGGGGCGAACAGACAAGACCGTGGTGGGAACGCCCATGTTCCCGGCGTTCGCGGTCAAGGCCGGTGGGTTCTTCTTCTTCACCTTCGCCGTGACCGCCGGTCTGAGCGCCTTCGTCCAGATCAACCCGATCCACCTGTTCGGCCCCTTCACACCGACGTCCATCACCTCCGGCCTCCAACCGGACTGGTACATGGGCTTCATGGAGGGTTCGCTGCGGATCTTCCCGAACACGCTGGACTTCGAGCTGTTCGGGTACCCGATCATCACAGCGGTTCTGGTGCCGGGCCTGGTGATTCCCGGGCTGATCTTCGGTGCGCTCGGCGCGTGGCCGTTCATCGAGCAGTGGATCACCGGGGACAAGCGCGCCCACAACGTCGCCGACCGTCCGCGCAACGCCCCGGTCCGCACCGGTCTGGGCGTCGCCGGCATCGTCTTCTACGGTGTCCTCTGGATGGCCGGGTCGAACGACGTGCTCTCGGAGACCTTCTCGATCGACCTGTACCTGACCACGTACATCTTCCGTACGCTGGCCATCGCCGGTCCGATCCTGGGTTACATCATCGCCAAGCGGATCTGCCTCGGCCTGCAGCGCCGTGACCGCGAAGCCCTGGAGCACGGTTACGAAAGCGGCACCATCCAGCAGCTGCCCAGCGGTGAGTTCATCGAGGTTCACAGGGAGAACTCCGACGAGACCACCCACGTGCTGCAGAGCAAGCCGACCATCACCTCGACCGCACTGGACGAGGGCGAGACCGATGAGAAGGGTGTGGAGAACCCCGCGGCGCGCAAGCCGATGGGCAAGTTCCGCCGTGCCCTGGCTCACTGGTACACGAAGGACAACGTGTCCTTCGAGGGCGTGGAGGCCCACTCGGGCCACCATCTGCACCACTCCTCCGATGGGGACGGCAAGGCCCACTAGGGCTGCAGCGACGACGGACCCGGCCGCATCGAGCGGCCGGGTCCGTCGTGTTTCCAGGGAACCCTGCCCGGGCCGGTCCCCTGAGCCCGCCCGTGCAGCCCCATCCCGCTCCGTTCGCCCGGTAAGCGGGACCGCCGCCTCCCGTCCAGCCCAGACCCGTCCAGGGGCGTCCACAGCCCTGCCGTGGCCGCGGCACCGACCACCACGTTCGGGGTTGCCCGGACCTGTCCGGGGCTTGCTTCCGGACGGCTCCGTGCTGCTCTCAAGCGGCTTCGCCCGTACGGGTACCTGCCCCGTTGCCCCAGTGCTCCTTCCGGCGCGCACGGCTGGCCTCAGTCCCGCACACGAAAAGGGCCGACCGTCGGCAAGGACGGTCGGCCCCTTCAAGTGGAGCGCGCTGGGCTTACGCGTAGATGTCGTCGATCTCCTGGCTCCACTGCTTGCTGACGACGTGGCGCTTGACCTTCAGGGAGGCGGTCATCTGGCCGCCCTCCTCGGTGAAGTCGCTCGGCAGGATCTTGAACTTCTTGATGCCCTCGGCCTTGGACACGGCCTTGTTGGCGTCGTCGACGGCGCTCTGGACGGCCGCGTTGAGGTCGGCGTCCTCGGTCATGTCCGCGATCTCGCCGCTCTTGTTGTTCGACTCCTTCCAGAGCTCGAACGACTCGGGGTCGATCGTGATCAGGGCCGCGATGAACTTGCGGTTGTCACCGACGACCATGCACTGGCTGACCAGGGCGCTGGCGCGGATGCGGTCCTCGAGGAGCGCCGGGGCGACGTTCTTGCCGCCCGCAGTGACGATGATTTCCTTCTTGCGGCCGGTGATGCTCAGGAAGCCGTCGTCGTCCAGCGAACCGAGGTCGCCGGTGCGGTAGAAGCCGTCCTCGAACGCCTCCTTGGTGGCCGCCTCGTTCTGCCAGTAGCCGATCATGATGTGGTCGCCCTTGAGCAGGACCTCGCCGTCGTCGGCGATCCGGATCGTGGTGCCGGGAAGGGGCTGCCCGACGGTCCCGATCTTGTTGAACCCGGGGCTGTTGACCGAGGTCGGGGCGGTGGTCTCGGTGAGGCCGTACCCCTCGGTGATGGTCAGCCCGGCTCCGCGGAAGAAGTGGCCGAGGCGGTCGCCCAGGGCGGAACCGCCGGAGACCGCGTACTTGGCCTCGCCTCCCAGCCGGGCCATCAGCTTGCTGTAGACCAGCTTGCTGAAGAGGCCGTGCTTGAGCTTGAGCCCGAACGGCACGCTGCCCTTGCTCAACGCCTTGCTGTACGCGATGGCGGTCTCGGCGGCGGCGTTGAAGATCTTGCCCTTGCCCTCGCCCTCGGCCTTCTGCTGGGCCTTGGTGAAGACCTTTTCGAACACGCGGGGGACCGCGAGCAGGAAGGTGGGCTTGAAGACGGAGAACTGGTCGATCAGCTCCGGACCGGTGCTGGGGTAGTGGCCCAGCACTGCCTTGCCCTCGATGACCATGACCTGGACGAAACGCGCGAAGACGTGCGCCAGGGGGAGGAAGAGGAGGGTGGACGGGGTGCCCTCGTGGCCCAGGATGACCGGCTTGGCCGGGCCCTCCAGCGCCGAATGGGAGATGA
Organism: Nocardiopsis oceani; assembly: GCF_054777395.1. NCBI lineage: Bacteria > Bacillati > Actinomycetota > Actinomycetes > Streptosporangiales > Nocardiopsidaceae > Nocardiopsis > Nocardiopsis oceani. The sequence goes on along the minus strand of NZ_BAAHAR010000005.1, from coordinate 104,170 downwards.
AGAGGAAGTTGCGGTGGGTGAGTTCGCAACCCTTGGGACGGCCGGTGGTCCCGGAGGTGTAGATGAGGGTGGCGAGGTCGTCGGCCTTGACTGCGGTGCGACGCTTCTCAAGGTCCTCGTCGGAGACGTCGGCACCGGAGGCGCGCAGGGCCTCCATGTCGTCACCGTCGAACTTCCAGACGCTGCTGAGATCGGAGGCCTTCTCGCGGACCTTCTCGATGCGCTCGGCGTGGGCGTCGTTCTCGACGAAGATCGCCTTGGCGCCGGAGTTGGTGACGATCCACTCGATCTGCTCGGCAGAGGAGGTCTCGTAGATCGGCACGGTGATGCCGCCGATGGACCAGATCGCGTAGTCGGCGACCGTCCACTCGTAGCGGGTGCGCGACATCAGGGCGACACGGTCACCGTGTTCGATGCCCGCTTTGATGAGGGCCTTGGCATAGCCGACGACGTCACCGTGCAGCCTCTCGACGGTCACGTCACGCCACTGGCCGGATCCGGGTTCCTCCTGGCGGCGGGCGGCGACGACGTTCGGCTCGCTGGCCGCGCGCGCAAAGAGCGTGTCGGTCAGCCGCGCGTCGTCGGAGATCTCGGCCTTCGCGGGAGAGCTGTATTCGCGCACGTGGTGCTCCTGGACGTGTACTAGGTCTAGTAGTGGGGACGTGATGACCGTAACAACACAACACTACTCGCGAGTAGAACAGGTTGTCGTTCGGTATCCAACAGTGATCGGAGCTTGACGCGTGAGTGAAGATGAACGCGCAGTTCACTCGCGTGACCCGCGGTGTGGAGTACCGCTGCTCCGGCTCTTCCCCCCTGTGGTCTTCTACGCGTGATCTTTCCCGGCGGGAGGGTGTTCGACCCCTGTCGGGTGATCCGGGAGTGCGCAGGTCGGGCCGGTGATCCCGGTTACTTCTCGCGCGGAGCCGAGACTATCGCCCGCACAGTGTTTCGTGCACATCCGGTTACTTCTGGGGCCTATGCGTCCTGAGTGTCCGTGTGGCGGCATCGGGGGTGGGAGGCCGCCGAGTCCGCGTGGCCCTCTCCCTCTGACCTGGGTGGCCCGGCGGCCCCCGAACCATCCCTGGTGCGCCCCTGAACCTGCCCTGAGAGGCCTGCCAGTGGGAGGTGTGGGCGGCTAACGTGTGGTCAGCGGACCGTACTAACTGGAGGCTTGCGGACATGACCGAGAACAATGGTGAACGGGCCGAGCGGTCGAACGGCACCCGCCCCGACAGCCCCGACCTGATCGATGACGCCCTTCGGCTGGTCGACAGCCTCCAGCGCAAACTCCTGGTGGCGGGGGTCAAGCGCGGGGTCGGGGCGGTCACCAACCCGCCGCCCAAGGGAGACGTGTGGGAAGAGGCGATCCGGGCCGAAACCAAGGAGGAGCGCCCGCCGGCCGAGGAGATCGTGGAGATCGTGCGCAAGAGCGCCCCTGAGGTGGCCGGGCACCTCGGTCGGGCCGGGATGTCGCTCGCGGGCGCGCTCGGGCGCACCTGGGGCGTGGTGGAGCGTTCGTTCGAGCAGGGCAAGGAGGAGGCGGCGCGGGCGCGCGAGGAGCGTGAGGCGCGGGAGCGTGCTCAGCGCGCCCGTGACGAGCGCGCTGGCGCGTCATCGCCCGGGGTCGAGGTGGACGGCACGGATCAGCAGGTCACCTCGGGTGAATAGGACATACACGGAGGCATCCGCTCCGGGGGTGTTCGGGGTCGCCTGAGCCTGGTTTAATCGAATGGTTTGCACCATTTGGAAACCCAATGCCATGAACCTTGAGACTTATGTCAGAGTTCGGGCGTAAGTAGAAGGAGCTGCCCCCATGCTGACCATTGGCGTAGACATCGGCGGAACCAAGGTCGCCGCCGGTCTCGTCGACCACGACGGGCAGATCCTGGACAAGGTCAAGTACCCCACCCCCGCCAACGACCCCCGCGAACTGGCCGAGGTCGTCGCCAAAGCAGTGGAGGAACTGCGGGCGCGCGAACCCGAGGACGCGGTCAGCGCCGTGGGGGTGGGGGTGGCCGGGTTCGTGGACGAGGACCGGGCCACCGTGCAGGTAGCGGTCAATCTGGGCCTTCGCGACGAGCCGCTCCAGGAACGCGTGCAGCAGCGGGTGGAGCTCCCCGTCGTCATCGAGAACGACGCCAACGCCGCGGCCTGGGCTGAGGCCCGCTTCGGGGCCGGGCGCGGCAGCGACCACATCGTGTGCGTCACCTTGGGTACCGGGATCGGCGGCGGCCTGGTGCTCGGCGGGGACCTCCACCGCGGCCGCTACGGGGTGGCCGCCGAGGTCGGCCACTACCGGATGGTGCCGCACGGCCGCCGCTGTGCCTGCGGCAACCACGGATGCTGGGAGCAGTACGCCAGCGGCCGCGCGCTGGTCGCGGAGGGGCAGGACCTGGCCCGCACCAACCCGCAGCGGGCGGAGCGCATGCTCAAGCTCGCCGAAGGGGCCGTGGAAGGGATCGGTGGCGAGGTCATCACCCAGGCCGCGGTGGAAGGCGACAAAGCCGCCCTCGAGTGCTTCCGGGTCGTGGGGGAGTGGGCGGGGCTCGGCCTCGCCGACCTCGCCGCGATCCTGGACCCGGAGTGCTTCGTCCTGGGTGGCGGGGTCTCCGACGCCGGCGACATCATCCTCGACCCGGTACGGACCTCCTTCGCCCGGCACGTCACCGGTCGCCCGGGCCGCCGCCTAGCCGAGGTCCGGGTGGCCGAGCTGGGCGGCGAGGCCGGCATCGTCGGGGCCGGAGACCTCGCCCGCCACTGATCGCGCGGACACCCCGCCGCAGGTAGCTCGCCGGGACTGCTACTCGTCGTCGGCCGGGGTGTCGCCCCCCGGCTCGGACTTCTTGGCCTCCTTGCGGGCCTTGCGCTCTGCGCGCTTGGCCTCTTTGCGGGCCTTGCGGTCGGACTTGCGGTCGGCGCGCTCGGTCCGGCGCTGGTCCTTGGCGCTGGCCTGCTGCTCGCGCTTGGCCTCCTTCTCCTCGGCCTCGACCTCGGCCTTGACCGCCTGGGCGTAGCGGTCCACGTACTCCTGCCCGGAGAGCTCCATGAGCGAGTACATGATCTCGTCGGTGACGGCGCGCAGGACCCGCTGGTCCTTCTCCATGCCGTGGTAGCGGGAGAAGTCGAGCGGCTTGCCGAACACCACCTTGGGGCGCACACCCAGCTTGGGGACGGTGCGGCCGGGGGGCATGATCTTCTCCAGGTTGATCATCGCCATGGGGACCACCGGGGCCTTGGCCTCCAGCGCCAGGCGGGCCACCCCGGTGCGCCCGCGGTACAGCTTGCCGTCGGGGGAACGGGTGCCCTCGGGGTAGATGCCGAGGAGATCGCCGCGCTTGAGCACGCGCAGGCCGGTGCGCAGGGCCCCCTCGCTGGCCTTGCCGCCGGAGCGGTCGATGGGGATCTGCCCCACCCCGGTGAAGAAGGCCCGGCTGGCGAAACCCTTCACCCCGGTGCCGGTGAAGTACTCGGCCTTGGCGAGGAACGTGATCTTGCGCGGCAGCGGAAGCGGACCGAAGAAGTGGTCGGAGAACGACAGGTGGTTGCTGACCATGATGGCCGGACCGCGCCGGGGCACGTTCTCCACGCCTTCCGCGCGGGGTTGCCACAACACGGCCAGAATCGGCCCCAGGATCGCCTTGACCACCCAGTAGAACATCGCTTCAGATCACCCCTGCACACGCGGGGAGTACTGCGCAGGTGCTGCCACGTCTCACTGTCCCGCTCGGCCGACAACGTCAGGAACACGCCCACCGCGGGTGCGGGGAGCACTGACGTTCGTCATCTTCCCACCACGTGCGGGTAACCACCAAAGCGTCCGGAACGGACGTCCGTGTCCGTCACGTGGGAAGGGGCCGCACCCCGGGCTCAGTCGAGGATACTCACCGTCGGCGGGGGACCTCGCGGGCGACCCGCTCCAGAGCGGCCGGGAACACCCCGGTCGCCCGCGTGGTTCGGGCGTAGGAACGTTAATCTGCCATCGATGACAAACGCTCATCCGAGCGACTAGCCTCGCGGCTGGGGCCGCCCGCCAACGGAGTCCTCCGCCGTACGATCCCGGGAGCAGACCTGTGAGACCGACCAGCGCCATCCCCCTGATCCCGGGTGCGGACCCATACAGTCACCCCGGATCCGGCGTCGGCGTTCTCCTCTGCCACGGTTTCACCGGCTCGCCCCATTCGATGCGCCCCTGGGCCGAGTACCTGGCTGACGCGGGGCTCACGGTCGAACTGCCCCGGCTCCCCGGGCACGGCACCACATGGCAGGACATGGCCACCACCACCAGCGATGACTGGTACGCCGCCGTGGAGGAGGCGCTGCTCGACCTCGCCGACCGGTGCGACGAGGTGTTCGTCATGGGCCTGTCCATGGGCGGCGCACTCACCCTGCGCCTGGCCCAGGAGTACCCCGAGCTCGTCGGCGGCGTGGTCCTGGTCAACCCCTCCCTGGTGGTGGAGGACCGCCGGCTCCCGGTCATCGCCCCGATCCGCCGCCTCGCTTCCCGGATCCTGCCCTCCACCCCCGGCCTGTCCAGCGACGTGGCCATGGAGACCGCTGCCGAGGGCGGATACGACCGGGTCCCCACCGCGGCCGCGGCGACACTCCCGAAGCTGTGGCGCACGGTTCAGGAGGGCATGTCCGGTTTGCGAGCGCCGGTTCTGGCCTACCGGAGCCCCCAAGACCACGTTGTGGGACCGGACAGTCTGCGTATCCTCGCTAGGAGAGCGGTCAACACCCGGCTGACGATCCACCTGCTTCACGACAGCTACCACGTGGCGACCCTCGACCATGACGCCGCCACCATCTTCGAAGGAAGCCTCGCGTTCGTACGCGAACGCAGGAGAAGCGGGGAAGGAGCCGACCGATGACGCAACGTCGGGGCAACGGCCTGCTCGCCGACGCCTACGTTCCCCTGATCCTGCTCGCGCCCTCACACGCCGACCTGATGCTGGACGCGCTGCGTCGCAGTGGGATCGCCGCCTACGCCGTCCCCTTGGAGGAGGACGTCCTGGAGCCCACCGGCGGCCAGGTCGAGGACCCGCCCACCGACCACCTCTACGTCGATGCCGAGGAGCGTGCGGCGGCCGAGCACGTACTCGGCTCCGAACTCCCGGACCTGGGCGACCGGGAGGGCGAACCCGACCTGTTGGCCTCGCGCGGGGAGAGCCGTGCGGAGTCGGAGGCCGAGGAGCACGGCCAGGAGTCCCCGGCCGTCCACGAGGGCAACGAAACGCCGGTCGGCGGCGACCTGCTGGACAGCCCGCCGACCAACGTGGACCAGCCCGACCAGGCGAGCTCCGACGACGAGGACGAGGTCTGGAACGACCTGGTCGCCCGCTTCTACGACGACTCCGAAGGCCCCAGCGATCAACGCGGCCGTGTCGCGTGGCCCGACGCGGAGAACCTCAACGCCCCGGACGAACGCGAAACCCAGCTCGGCGACATCCTCGCCAACCTGCCCCGCGACCGCGAAGAGACCGACGACGAGGAAGAGCACCGGCGCGAGGAGGCCCAGCGCAGGGCCGAAGCGGAGATGGAGGGGCACTACGAGCCCCCGCCCCCGCCACCCCTGCTCCAGGGCGACAGGGTCGGCATCGCCGCCTGGTTCGGCCTCCTGGGCGGCCCGGTGCTGCTGTTCGGCGCCGCCTTCCTGGGTATCTCGCTGCCCAACTGGATCATGTTCCTGACCGTCGCGGCCTTCATCACGAGCTTCGTCGTGCTCATCCTGCGCATGACCGACTCCCGGCCGCCCGGTGACAGCGGATCCGACAACGGGGCGGTGGTCTGACCCCTGGGCTTCGACGTCCCCCTCTGGCGCTCCTTCGCCCTCTACCGGGCCGCGGCGCTGGTCTACGCCCTGGTTCTGGTGGTCCAGCACCACGAGTACCTGGCCCGGCCGTGGGTGGCCTGGGCCGTGCTCGTCGTCATGTCCGTCTGGACCGTCGTGACGACCTACGGCTACGCCCGGCCGGCCTGGCGTACCTGGCGACTGCTCACCGCCGACCTCTTGGTCGCCTTCAGCTGCCTGTTCGCCACGGCGCTGGCGGCCACCCCCCACTACCTCACCCAGTCACCACCGCTGAGCTCCTACTGGTTCGCCGGTGCCGCGCTGTCGGCAAGCGTCATCTGGGGGCGGCGCGGGGCCGCGACGGTCGCCCTCGCCTACGGGGGCGCCGACGTCACCCTGCGCGTGCTCATGGACGCCCAGGTCACCGCGGCCACGGTCCGGGGCGTCGTCCTGCTGCTGCTCGCCTGCCTTGCCGTGGGATACATGTCCCGGGTGGCCGAACAGGCCGAGGAGCGCTTCGCTCAGGCGGTCACCCTCGAGGTGCGGATCCGCGAACGCGAGCAGCTCGCCCGCTCCATCCACGACTCGGTGCTGCAGGTACTGGCCCTGGTGCGCAGGCGCGGCGACGAGATCGGGGGAGAGGCAGCCGAACTCGGGCAGATGGCCGGTGAGCAGGAAGTGCGGTTGCGCTCCCTGATCACTGACGGCCTGGACTCGGCCGCAGAGGCCCCGCCGCCGGACTCCGCGGCCCCTGCCCCGGCCCAAGGCGCCCCGGTCGATCTGCGGGAGCTCCTGCGGCGTATGGAGTCCGTACGGGTGTCGGTCTCGGCCCCGGCCACGCCGGTGCCGTTGCCGGAGCACGCCGCCGTGGAACTTGCCGCGGCCGTGTCGGCGGCCCTGGACAACGTGGAGCGGCACTGTCCGCCGGGGACCCGGGCGTGGGTACTGGTGGAGGACGAGGACGGCGCCGTCGTCGTGACCGTGCGCGATGACGGCCCCGGCATGCCGCCCGGCCGTCTGGAGCGGGCCCGCTCGGACGGCCGCCTCGGGGTGGCCCAGTCCATCCTGGGAAGGGTTCGCGACCTCGGCGGAACCACCGAGGTGTTCAGCGACCCGGACGAGGGTACCGAGATCGAACTCCGGGTAGCCCGCGGCGTCTCTTCCCCGAAGTGAGGGCGTCAGCGGTTCCGGTCGTCCTGGGAGGCGGAGTCCTCCTGGTGGGAGAAGCGCTCCTCGTTCCAGGGGTCGGCCCGGTTGTGGTAGCCGCGCTCCTCCCAGAACCCCCTCCGGTCACCGACCATGTACTCCACCGCCCGTAGCCACTTCACGCTCTTCCAGCCGTACAGGTGCGGTACCACCAGGCGCAGCGGGAAACCGTGCTCGGGGGTGAGGGGTGCGCCGTCGCGGTGCGTGGCGAGCACAACGCCCTCCTCGAGGAAGTCGTCGAGCCGCAGGTTGGCGCTGTAACCGTACTCCCCCCACACCATCACGTGGGTGACTTCGGAGGCGGGCGGCGCCAGTTGGAGGAGGTCGACCGCGCGGACCCCGCCCCAAGGAACGTCGGGGATGCTGAACCGCATCACGCAGTGGAAGTCGCGCACCGTGTCCGCGCGGGGGAGTTCGGCGAACTCCTCCCAGGTCCACCGGTAGGTGCCCAGCGACTCGGTGGCGCCGAACACGCGGAAGTCCCACCGCTGCGATCGGAAGGTGGGGACCCGGCCGTAGTGCAGGGGCTTGTGCTCACGCCGAAACGCCTGCCCTGGGGGCAGCCGCAGCCGCTGTGTCCCACCTAGGCCTCCGGCCTCCGTGCCCTCGGACAACCCGTCCCCCCGGTCCTGTAGCTCCGGCCGCTCCAACACTGGCACTGGTGTCCCCCTCTGTTGGGAGACGACGGCATCCTGACATCCTGCCAGCAACCGAAGAGAGCTAGGTCACTCCCCCCGGGTGTGCGGCCGGGCGCTGACTGTGCGCTATAGTCACTGCCATGCAGCGAAACTTTTGGCGCTTTTATGGCTACCGGCCCCACTCCCCGGTCGCCTGTAAAGCGCTGCGCTGACACAGACGACTTCCCAGGAGCCCCGGGCCGGTACAGGCCCGGGGCTCCTTTGTTTTCGCACCGGGTCAGGCCACAGCCCGGCCAGGCGCCACACCGCGCGGCTCAGCCACCCACACAACGAACAGGGACTACCTACATGGTCATCGTCATGGCGCCGAACGCCACCGCCGACAACATCGACGCGCTCGTCGAACTGGTCTCCTCCGCCGGGGGCGAGGCCTACGTGACGCGCGGTGTGAGCCGCACGATCATCGGCCTGGTCGGCAACGTCGAGCAGTTCCAGGACCTTGGCCTGGCCGCCAAGCCCGGAGTCAGCGACGTCCTGCGCATCTCGGCGCCGTACAAGCTCGTCAGCCGCGAGAACCACGACAGCCGCACCGTGGTCAGCGTGCGCGGTGTCCCGATCGGCGGCGACAACATGACCGTCATCGCCGGCCCCTGCGCGGTCGAGACCCCGGAGCAGACCCTCGAGGCCGCCCGCATGGCCAAGGCCGCGGGGGCCGCCCTGCTCCGCGGCGGCGCCTTCAAGCCCCGCACCTCCCCGTACGCCTTCCAGGGCCTGGGCGAGGAAGGCCTGAAGATTCTCGCCGACGTGCGGGAGAAGACCGGCATGCCCATCGTCACCGAGGTCGTGGACGCCGCCGACGTCGAACTGGTCGCCTCCTACGCGGACATGCTGCAGGTCGGCACCCGAAACATGCAGAACTTCGCCCTCCTCCAGGCCGTCGGCGACGCGGGCAAGCCGGTCCTGCTCAAGCGCGGCATGAGCGCCACCATCGAGGAGTGGTTGATGGCCGCCGAGTACATCGCCCAGCGGGGCAACCTCGACATCGTCCTGTGCGAGCGGGGTATCCGCACCTTCGAGAAGGCCACCCGCAACACCCTGGACATCAGCGCGGTCCCGGTGGCGCAGAACCTTACCCACCTGCCGGTGATCGTGGACCCGTCGCACTCCGGCGGCAAGCGCGACCTGGTCCTGCCGCTGTCGCGCGCGGCCATCGCGATCGGCGCCGACGGCGTGATCGTGGACGTGCACCCGAGCCCCGAGACCGCACTGTGCGACGGCCCGCAGGCGCTCCTCGAGGAAGACCTGTCCGAACTCCGCGATCTCTCCGGCACCCTGGCCACGCTGAGCGGCCGTACGCTCACCCCGGCGCCCGAGCGGGAGTTCGCCGCCCTGTGACGGAGCCCCGGGCAGCCCGGTGGGGGGGAGAGGCTGACCGTCGGGAGGTGAAGCAGCCTCCCTGAGCGGGGAGAACGGAGAACAGTGCCCCTCGGACGCTCGCGGCAGGAGCGTCCGAGGGGCACCTTCGTGTTCGGGGCCCGAAGCCCTCAGCCAGGTGCCAGCCTGATGGGGCCGACCCGCACGGGCTCAGCCTGCTCGGGTCCGGTCAGGAAAGCGGGTGCGCTCAGGAAACGGGTGCGGCGGCCTTGGCCGTGCTGGGGGAGACCCGCTTGGGAGCTTCCTCGCCCAGGAAGCTGGGCTTGTGCAGCTGGGCCGTGGTGACCAGGTGCTCGGCCAGCTCTTCAGCGTCCAGCCGCTTCTCGATCTGGCGCAGGTCGCCGATCTTTGCGGCGGTCTCCACCTGGCGGGGCGTGAGCATCGTGCAGCAGTCCTCGTCGGGCAGTTCCGAGATGGCCAAGGTGCCGATCCTGCGGGCGTGGTCCATGATCTCGGTCTTGTCCATACCGATGAGCGGGCGCATGATCGGCAGGTCCACCGCGTCGTCCAAGGCGGTGATGTTGGTCATCGTCTGGCTGGAGACCTGGCCCAGCGCGTCCCCCGTGATCAGGCACTCCGCCTTGAGGTTGTCGGCCAGGGCCTCGGCGGTCTTCAGCATCAAGCGCCGCTGGGCGACGATCTGGAGCCGCTCGGTGCCGGAGCTCTTCAACTGCTGCTGGGCCTTGCCGAACGGCACCACGAACAGCCGCGAACCCACCTGGTAGCGGTCCAGCTGACGGACCAGGCTGTAGGCCTTGTAGATGGACTCGGGGCCGGTGAAGGGCATCCCGGAGAAGTGCAGGAAGTCCACTTTGAGGCCGCGCCGGATCATCCGGTGCGCGGCGACGGGGGAGTCGATGCCCCCGGACATCAGCACCAGGCCGCGGCCGCTCATCCCGGCGGGCAGACCGCCCTGGCCGGGGATGCCGTCGGTGAAGACGAACGCCTCGTCCTTGTCGATCTCGACGTGCAGGGTGTTGTCGGGGTGCTTGAGGTTCACCTTGTAGCCGTGCGCCTCGATGATTCTCGCCCCGAGGAAGCCGGCCAGCTCCCCGGAGTTCATCTCGAAGCGCTTGTCCCGGCGGCGGGCACGCACCGCAAAGGTGCCCTCGCGGTCGGCCATCGAGCGCACGCCGACGTCCACGATGGAGTCCAGGTCCTTGGGCACGCGCCGCACCAGGTGCACCCAGACCACGCCCATGACGTTGGCCATGCGGTCGGCGATCTCCGCGACCTCGAGGTCGGAGGCGCCGCGCTTGCGCACGATGATCACGCCGGCGCCGCGCTGGGAGAGCCGGATCTCGCCCAGATCGCGCACCGAGGAGCGGATGTTGTTGTGCAGGCGGCGCTCGAACAGCTTGCGGTTGGAGCCCTTGAGGACGATCTCGCCCAGCTTCATGAGCACGCAGAGCTCACCGAGCCCGCTGTCGGCGCCGACCTCGGTGGGCGGGATCGGTGCGGACTCCAACGACGCGGACATGGTGCTACCTCCGGAAGATGATGCTGCGGTGCCCCGGTGAGGGTGGGAGTGGCGGTGGCGGAACCGGGTGCGTCAACCGCCACCCTCCAGTATCGAACAATTCCCGGACCGTTCGGACCATTCCCGTTCGCCGGTGTGGGCCTCGCCGCTCACGTGGGTCAGTAGTTTCAGTGCCTACCCGGTTGTCCCTGCTCCCGTTCCCTTCTCCGGTCACGAGTGTCGGACAAGCCGTGAGCGGCGAACATTCGAGCGTAGATCTCCCGGAGCACGGGTTCCTTGTGCCGGTTGTAGTCCATGACGACGCCACCCTTCTCGGTGGTGGCGGCAGCGGCCTCCAGTTTGGCCTCACGGTAGCGGGCGAGGTCCTCCGGGTTCCTGGAGAGCCAATCCCGGAACATGCGGTGACGGATGAGTTCCGGGCAGTCCGCGCCGAACACGTGCAGGTTGGTGCGCGGCTCCCGGAGAGTGAGCATCCGGTGCTCGTGCCAGGGCGGTTCCCGGAGGGTCAGCACGAACCCGCTTCTCTCCAGGGCGGGCACGTAGGAGTCCTCGTCGGCGGGGTCGGTGACGGTGAGGTCTGCGTCGATCACCGGTTTGGCGGGCAGGCCGGGGACCGAGGTCGAACCGACGTGTTCGACCCGCAGTGCCCGGCCGCCGAGCGCCGCGCGGACCAGGGCGGCCGCCCGCGCGAACCACTCGGGCCATCGCGGGTCGTATCCGACCACGTGGACGGGTTCGGGTGCGGGGCGGCCGAGCACCCAGAAGCTGTCGTCGTGCGGGGTCTGGTGGTGGCGGGTGATCTCCTCCGGCGTGGGCATGGAGCCAGCCTAAGAGGCCCGGGGCGCGCCCATGGGAAGACGGCGCGGGCGTGGGGGGCGGTCCTGACCCCGCCTGGAATGCGGCGCGGCCCCTCCCGGAGGTGGCCGGGAGGGGCCGCGCCGAAGCCTGGTCGAGCTCAGGTCTGACCGGAGTGATCAGCCGAAGAAGACCTCGGCCTCCTCGTAACGCTCCGCGGGAACGGTCTTGAGGGTGTCGGTGGCCTCGGACAGGTCCACGCGCACGATGTCGGTGCCCTGGAGGCCGACCATCTTGCCGAAGGTCTTCTCGTGCACGGCCTCGATGGCGTTCACCCCCAGGCGGGTGGCGAGCACCCGGTCGAAGGCGGTGGGGGTACCGCCGCGCTGGACGTGGCCCAGGACGACCGAGCGGGCCTCCTTGCCGGTGCGCTTCTCGATCTCCTCAGCCAGGGTCTGGCCGATGCCGCCGAGGCGCACGTGCCCGAAGGAGTCCTTGTCGCCCGTGGCCAGCTCCAGCTGCCCCTCCTTCGGGTGGGCACCCTCGGCGACCACGATGATGGGGGCGTACTGCGTCTCGAAGCGGCTCTCGACGTGCTTGACGACCTCGTCCATGTCGAAGGGGCGCTCGGGGATGAGGATGACGTTGGCGCCGGCGGCCATGCCCGAGTGCAGGGCGATCCACCCGGCATGGCGGCCCATGACCTCGACCACCAGTGCCCGGTGGTGGGACTCGGCGGTGGTGTGGAGGCGGTCGATCGCCTCCATGGAGATGTTGACGGCCGTGTCGAAACCGAACGTGTAGTCGGTGGCGTTGAGGTCGTTGTCGATGGTCTTGGGCACACCCACGACGTTGACCCCGCGGTCGTGCAGCTGACGCGCCACACCCAGTGTGTCCTCGCCGCCGATGGCGATGAGCGCGTCCACGCCCAGGCCGGCCATGTTGTCCTTGACCCGCTCGACACCGCCCTCGATCTTCATCAGGTTGGTGCGCGACGAACCCAGGATCGTGCCGCCGCGCGGGAGGATGCCGCGCACGGCGGCGATGTCCAGCTGCTTGGTGGCGCCCTCCAAGGGCCCGCGCCAGCCGTCCCGGAAGCCGATGAACTCGTAGCCGTAGTCCTTGACACCCTTACGGACCACGGCGCGGATGACCGCGTTCAGACCTGGGCAGTCTCCACCACCGGTCAACACCCCGACTCGCATGCGACTTCTCCTCGACGTTGTGGATATTTACGGCGCACGGCGCCATATGGTCTAGACCATAGTGGGACGGAGGAGCCCAGGCCAACCCGGATGGGGAAGTCCCTTCCGAAACCCGCAGCCCATGGGCTTGGGAGCGTAACCGAAAGTGCCGGGCTTCCCCGGGTGCCCGCCGAAGACCCCCTAGGCGCAGGGTCAGTGGTCTAGACCGCGGTCGATGGCGTAGCGCACGAGCTCCACCCGGTTGTGCAGGTGCAGCTTGGTCAGGGTGTTCTGCACGTGGTTCTGGACCGTGCGGTGGGAGATGGTGAGGCGGCGCGCGATCTGCTTGTAGGCCAGCCCCTTGGCGACGAGCCGGAGCACCTCGGTCTCGCGCGGGGTGAGTTCGGGCGCCTTTTCGGCTCCTCCGCGCGCTTGGCCGTCCTCGGCGGAGAGCCGCCGGTACTCGCCGAGGACCAGACCCGCCAAGCCGGGGGTGTAGACGGCCTCGCCGCTGTGGACGCGCCGTACCGCGTCGAGGAGTTCTTCGCGCCCCGCGGACTTCACGAGGTAGCCGGTGGCCCCGGCCTTGACCGCCGCAAGTACGTCGTCGCTCTCCCCGCTGGCCGAAAGGACCAGGACCCGGGGCGGTTCCGGCAGCGTGATCAGGGCCGAGGTGAGCTCCACGCCGTTGGTGTCCGGCAGGTGGAGGTCGACCACGGCCAGGGTGGGCCGCGCTGCTGGGGCGATGCGCAGGGCCTTCGCCCCGTCGCCGGCAGTGCCGACCACCTCGACGCCGGCTTCGCTCAGGTCGCGCGCTACCGCGTCGCGCCACATGGGGTGGTCGTCGACCACCATGACTCGGATGTCTTCGCCGCTCATACCGGTGACCATAGCGGCGCGGGAACCCCACGCGACAGGGGAGGCGCGTGGCCGGTCGCGGACGGGCCGGAGATTGCGCACGTGGACGCCGGCCGGCCGCCCGCGCCGGATCCTAACCCGGCGCGGGCGGCCACCAGCCGTCAGCAGACCGCTGGGGACTCCGGTGGCCCTCAGCGGCCGTCAGTCGTCATCGTCGTCATCGTCGTCATCGTCGTCATCGTCGTCATCGTCCTCGACGTCGCCCAGGTCGATCCCGCCGGGTGTGGCGGTGATCGTGATCGTGGCGCCCTCCTCGGCACTGCCTTCCGGGGACTGGTGCGCGACCACCCGGCCGCCCAGGATCCGGTCGACCTCGACCTCGAACCCGGCGTCCTCCAGCTCGTCGCGGGCGTCGCGGACCGACTCGCCCACCACGTCGGGGATCTCGACCTCGGGCGGCCCGGTGGACACGGTCAGGGTGACCGTGGACTCGGAGCCAACGTTGGTGCCGGTATCGGGGTTCTGGTCGATGACCGTGCCCTCGTCGATGGTCTCGCTCTCCTCCTCGACGATCTCGGTCTCCAGGCCCAGCTCCTCGAGGGCGTCCTCGGCGTCTTCCTGCTCCTGGCCGACCAGGCTCGGGACGGGGATGCCGAGGCTGACGGTGAGGACCACCGGCTGCTCGCGGTCGGCCTCCGCTCCCGCTTCGGGTTCGGTCTCCAGGACCTCACCGGGGTCGTTTTCGGGAGCGTCGACCTCTTCCTGGACGATGTCCTCGGCCTCGAATCCGAGGTCCTCCAACTCCTTGAGCGCGTTGGCGTAGTCCTCGCCGACCAGTTCGGGCATGTCCACCGACTGCGGTCCCTTGGACAGGAACACGGTCACCGGGTCACCCGGTGAGAGGCGCTCCCCGATCTCGGGTTCGGTCTCGGCAGCCTCGCCCGGTGCGGCCTCGTCGCTGTAGACCGTGTCGTCGGACTGCTCGACGACGAGCCCGGCCGAGCGGATCATCTCGCTGGCCGTGTCGGGGTCGGTGCCCACGACATCGGGTACGGGCTCGAACCTGCCGATGAGGAACCACCAGCTCGTGACGCCCACGACCAGGGCCAGGACGACGGCACCGATCACCGTCAGGCGGTTGCGGGCGAACCACGAACCGCCCTCGTCCGGGCCGTCGTCGTAGTCGTCCCCGTCCAGGTCGGCGCCGCTCATGTCGACGACCATGGTGGCGTTCTCGGTCCCGAGCCCGGCGCCGCCGGCGATCAACTGGGGCGCGGTCATGGTGGCTGCGGCACTGCCCTGCGGCGCGACCGGAGCCAGGGGCCCCTTGGCGGCCGCGGCGTCGTCGGGAAGGGTCCGCAGGACCTCCAGCACTTTCGCCAGGTACTGCCCGGCGTTGCCCGTCCGGTACCGGGGATCGCGCTCGGTGGCCTTGGTCACCAGGGCGTCCACGGCGGGCGGCAGGTTGGGCAGGAAGTGCGAGGGGCGGGGAACGTCCTCGTTCACGTGCTGGTAGGCGATCGCGATGGGCGTCTCGCCGGTGTGCGGCTGGCCTCCGGTGAGCAGCTCGTAGAGCATGATGCCCGCGGCGTACACGTCGCTGCGCGCGTCGGCCACGCCCTTCTCGATCTGCTCCGGCGCCAGGTAAGCGGCGGTACCCATGAGTGTGCCGGTGCGGGTCAGGCCCTGGTTGGACTGCTCCACCGCGCGGGCCAGCCCGAAGTCGGCCACCTTCACCCGGCCGTCCTTGGTGATGAGGACGTTCTCGGGCTTGACGTCGCGGTGCACCATGCCCGCCTGGTGGGCGGCGCCCAGCGCGGCCAGGACCGGGGCCATCGCCTGCAGGGCGTCCTTCGGACCCAGCCGACCCTTCTCCTGGAGCAGGTCGCGCAGGGTCTGGCCCGGGACGTACTCCATGGCCAGGAACACGTGTCCCGCGTCCTCGCCCTGGTCGAAGACCTGCACCACGTTGGGGTGGGAGAGCTTGGCGACCGAGTGCGCCTCGTTGATGAAGCGCTGCACGAAGGAGGGGTCCTGTGCAAGGGAGGGGTGCATGACCTTCAGGGCCAGCCGTCGGTCCAGCCGTAGGTCGTGGGCGACGTAGACCGTAGCCATACCGCCACCGGCGATCCTTGACTCGACGAAGTAGCGACGGTCCAGCGTCGCGCCTACAAGCGGGTCGGAAGTGGTCATGTCCACGGCGGAGTAGTGTCCTTGCTGCGGGGAGCGCGGGCATTCGCGGCCGGTGGCGCGTACCCGACACAGGGTGTCGAACCGACACAATAGCGGAAGCCGGTGTCGGGTCTCGCCCCGCGGTTCACGGTCGCGGCGTCCCCGCGTCCAACGGCGTGGCGGCCGGTGTGGAGTCGGTGTGGGACGTTCGCGCCTGGGCGGTCAGTCCGTGAGGTGCCGTCCGGCGGCACGCACACCCCTCCCACGGTAGGGGACAGCGGCAAACCTGGCAGTGACGCCGCGCTCACCCGCGCTTTACCGAAGGCGCCTCCTGAAGGCCGCCGGTGGCGGTGGGCGCGGGCACTGCTGTTCGGCCGCGGTCAGACCACGTCAGGGCTGGATGCTTGGGCATGTCGGCGGACCGGGATGCGTCCGGCCAGCCGCGCTCCGCGCCCGGCCCGGACGGCGTCGCGCATCGCCGAGGCCATGAGGACCGGCTTCTGCGCGCGGGTCACGGCGGTGGCCAACAACACGGCGTCGCAGCCCAGCTCCATCGCCAGTGCGGCGTCGCTGGCGGTACCGATCCCGGCGTCCACGATGACCGGGACGTTCGCCTGCTCGACGATCAGCTCGAGGTTGTGCGGGTTGCGGATGCCCAGCCCCGAGCCGATCGGCGCGGCCAGCGGCATGACGGCCGCGCAGCCCAGCTGCTCCAGGCGGCGCGCCAGTACCGGGTCGTCGTTGGTGTACGGCAGGACGGTGAAACCGTCGTCCACGAGGGCCTCGGCGGCGTCCAGGAGCTCCACCGGGTCGGGGAGGAGGGTGTGCTCGTCGGCGATCACCTCCAGCTTGACCCAGTCCGTTTCCAGGGCCTCGCGGCCGAGTTTGGCGGTGCGTACCGCGTCGGCGGCGGTGAAGCACCCTGCGGTGTTGGGCAGGGGGCGGATCTTGTTCCGCTCCAGGATGTCCCAGACCGACCCTTGGGTTCCGGGGCTGACCCGGCGCATCGCCACGGTGGTGAGCTCGGTGCCGGAGGTCTGCAGGGCCTCCTCCAGGACCTCGAGTGAGGGTGCTCCGCCGGTTCCGGTGATGAGGCGGGAGTCGAATGTGACACCCGCGATCTCGAAGGGGTCGTCGAGCGTGTGTGTAAGGGGCGTCTCGGGCATGGTTCAGCCTCCCTGTACTGCGGTGAGAACGTCCACGCGGTCACCCGGGGCCAGGGTGGTGTCGGACCACGCGGTGCGGCGCACCACCTCGTCGTTGACGGCTACGGCGATCCCGCCCTGGATCTGCCCGTCCCGGGTCGATGCCACATCGCGTACGACCGCTTCCACGGTGGTGGCCGCGGTCTGGCGCGCCTCGCCGTTGATGATCAGTTCCACTGCTTCTCCCACGTCTTGTTCCAGTGTTCTCTCAGGTCGTCTGCGCACCGCCGCCGGCCAGTTCCCGGTCGGCGGCGAACCGGCGCGCGTGGTCGGGCAGCGAGCCGGTAGTGAGTGCATCGGCCATGACCGCGCCGGTCTCTGGGGCCAGGAGCACCCCGTGCCGGAAGTGCCCGGCGGCCAGGTGCAGGCCCGGGACCAGGGTGGGCCCCAGGAGGGGTTCGTTGTCCGGTGATCCGGGCCGCAGCCCCACACAGGTCTCGGTGACCTCGAGCTCGGTCACCCCGGGTACGAGCTCGCGCGCGTCCCGGAGGACCTGCCACAGCCCGCCCATGGTGAGAGCGGTGTCGTGGCCCAGCTCCTCCTGGGTCGCGCCGACGATCACTTCGCCGTCGGCCCGGGGGACGAGGTAGACCGGGAAACCGCGGACCAGGCCGCGCACGGTGCGACTGACCAGGGGCGGTTCCCCCGAGGGGGTTCGGGCGCGCAGCAGTTGTCCCTTGACCGGGCGCAACGGGGGCACTACCGGCTCGGGAACCTTGATCCGGTCGCCCCAACAGCCCGCGGCAAGGACGACCTGCCCAGCGGCGACCAGGGAGTCGTCCGCCAGGCGCACGCCCAGGCGGGCGCCGTCGGGGCCGGGGGAGGTGACCTCCTCGGCCCGTCCCGCGATCTCGCGCACACCGGCGCGCTCACCGGCCCGTGCGAGGGCCAAGAGCAGTCGGCGCGGATCCACGGAGTGGTCGTCGGGGGCCAGCACCCCTCCGCGTACGCCGGGGGCGAGCATGGGTTCCAGGCGGCGGCACTCCCGACTGGTCAGGCGTTCGGCGGCCACGCCCAGGCGCTGCTGCAGCGCGTGCAGTTCGGTGAGGACGGCCAGGTCGTCGCGGTCGAAGGCGACCAGGAGCGTTCCGGTGGTCTGGAGGCCGACGTCCACGCCGCTGGCGTCCTCCAGCTCCTTGACGAAGTCGGGGTAGCGGCGGGCGGAGCGCACCCCGAACTCCATCAGGGGTTCCTCGCCGAACACCGCCTCGGTGGCGGGGGTGAGCATGCCGGCCGCGACGGTCGAAGCCGCGCGGGCGGTCGAGGGTTCGTTGACCGGGTCGGGTTCGATCAGGGTGACGGGCAGCCCTCGTTGGGCGGCCCGCCAGGCGGTGACCCGGCCGATGATGCCGCCGCCGACCACGGTCACGGTCTCACGTGTACCGGTATTGGTAGGACGAATCTTTGCGTGCTGGGGAACATCGAAGGTGCGCACGGCGCCGTGTTCCACTCCCTTCGCCGGCATGATCCGGATCAGGTTCGTGCGGTCGGAGGCGGCCAGCCTCCCTCTCAGCCGGGTCCACCCGGCTCCCGCGGGACGTGTCTGCTCTCCTCCCATATTAGGGCAGGGTGTCCAGACCCGGTGTGGCGGGGATCTCGGTGCGCCGAGTACCAGGTGCCGCCGGACGACCACCGGCGCTCGGCGGATGTGGCAGATTGGTGGGGTGACACAAAGCGACCCTGAACTCGACGAACTCGTCGGCGACTGGCTGACCCTGCGCGAGGCGGCCAAGCCGCTGGGCGTGAGCCCCAACCGGATCAAGACACTCATCCGCGAGAAGCGCATGATGGGCGTGGTCCGTGGCGGTGAGCTCTCCATCCCCGCCGCCTTCCTGGACGGTGGGGACCTCGTCAAAGGGCTGTCCGGCACCATCGTGCTGCTCTCCGACGCGGGCTTCTCCACCGAAGAGGCCCTGCGCTGGCTCTTCACCTCGGACGACAGCCTGCCGGGCACGCCCATCCAGGCCATGCGCGAGGACCGCGGCACCGAAGTGCGCCGCCGTGCCCAGAGCCTGGCCTTCTAGAGGACACGGCCTCCTAGAGCACCGTTCACGGGCAGCTTCAGGCGGGGCCGCGCGAGACACCGCCGGGCGGCCCGGAGGGCGCGCCCCTTCGGCCGCCCGGAGCGCCAGGCCCTACAGTGGGGCGGGTGAGGACCAGCCACGGAACCAGCCTGCGCAAGCGCCTGGACGCATCCCTTCTGTACCTGTGCACCGACGCCCGTACGGAGCGCGGCGATCTCGCGGAGTTCGCGGACGCTGCGCTGGCCGGGGGAGTGGACATCATCCAGCTCCGGGACAAGGGCCTGGAAGCGCGCCAGGAGCTGGCCGCCCTCGAGGTCATGCGTGCGGCGTGTGAGCGCCACGGCGCCCTGCTCGCCGTCAACGACCGGGCCGATATCGCCCGTGCGGTGCGCGCCGACGTCCTGCACCTGGGGCAGCGCGACCTCCCGGTGCCCATGGCGCGCGACATCGTCGGCGCCGACCCGGTCATCGGCCGCTCCAACAACGACGTCGACGCCGCCGCGGCCTCCGCGGAGGAAGCCGGGAGCGACTACTTCTGCGTGGGTCCGACCTGGGCCACGCCCACGAAGCCGGGACGCCCGGCCGCCGGCTTGGACCTGGTGCATCGCGCTTCGGCACTGGGTTCTGACCGGCCGTGGTTCGCGATCGGCGGGATCGACCTCGACAACGTGGACCAGGTGCTGAGCGCCGGTGCCACGCGGGTGGTCGTGGTCCGCGCGGTCACCGAGGCGGAGGATCCCCGCGCGGCGGCCACCGCGCTCAAGGCCCGCTTGACCGCCCGCGCCGACAACACCTGAGGGACACACCGACCGCGGCCCCGGAGCCCCGCCAGGGGGTACCGGGGCCGCGTCGTGTCCTTCTGCCCCGCGCCTTTGGCGGTCCGGGCCTCTCCGCTCAGCGCCGCCCAGCGCGCTGGAACAGCCACTGGGTCAGGACGAGCGCGGCCACGGTGAGCCCGGACATCCACAGGACCAAGGCGGTGACCTGGTCGCCGACGGGCGCCCCGGAGGTGAGTTCGCGGAGGGTCTCGATGGCCAGGGAGACCGGTTGGTGCTCGGCGAAGCCTTGGAGGAAGGACGGCAGCCCCTCGATGGGGACGAAGGCCGACGACAGGTAGGGCACGAACAGCGCGACGAAGGCGAACGTCGCCGCGGTGTCGGCCGACCGGGCGGCCAGCCCCCAGGCAGCCGCGACCAGGGTGAGTAGGACGATGTAGGCGCTCACCAGCGCCAGCACCCACAGCCACCCGGTGGGGGAGGCCTCCGGTCGGAAGCCCAGCGCGACCGCCGCGATCAGGACGAGCAGCGTCGACACCAGGTTGCGCAAGGTTCCGGCCACCACGTGTCCCGTCACCACCGCCGAGGCGCGGATGGGCATCGTCCGCAGCCTTCGGATCACGCCCTTTGAGAGGTCGGAGTGCACCGCCGTCGCGGTCATCGAGGCCCCGAAGCCGGCGCACAGGAGCATCACCCCGGGCGCCACGTAGTCCACGTAGGACGCGTCGCTGGTCAGGCCTTCCACGGCGGAGCCGAAGACGGTCACGAAAAGGAGCATGACGGCGACCGGGGCGACCACGGCGGTCACCATGCTGTCGACGTCCCGCAGGGAATGGGTCAGTCCGCGCTTGGTGAGGACGGCCTCGGCGCGCAGGGGAGCGGTCATGACGGTTGGTCCTTCGCTGTGGGGCGGTCGGTGAGTGCGAGGAACACGTCGTCCAAGGTCGGGGTGTGGACCGTGACCCGGGAGACGGGGACACCCGCGCGGTGGTGGAAGTTCAGGGCGGAGCGCAGGTGCTCGGCGGAGCCGTCGCCCCGCATCCACTCGATACTCCCGTCGGCGAGCGTGAGCTCGACCAGTTCCTGGCCCACGCGGCGCTTGAGCTCGGCCGCCGTGCCTTGGGCGACGATCCCGCCGCCGTCCAGGACTGCGATCCGGTCGGCCAGCACGTCCGCCTCCTCCAAGTACTGCGTGGTGAGGAAGACCGTGGTGCCGTGCTCGGTAAGGCCGGTGATCGTGTGCCACAACGCCTGGCGGCTGCGGGTGTCCATGCCGGTGGTCGGCTCGTCCAGGAACACCACCGGTGGTGAGCCCACCAGGCTCGCGGCCAGGTCCAGCCGCCGACGCATCCCGCCCGAGTACCCGCCGCAACGGCGGTCGGCCGCGTCGGTGAGATCGAAGTGGTCGAGTAGCTCACGGGCGCGCCTGTCGGCGGTGCGGCGATCGGCGCCGAGGAGGCGGGCGACCATCACCAGGTTCTCCCTGCCGGTGAGCGCCTCGTCGACGGAGGCGTACTGGCCGGTGGCGCTGATCGCGCGGCGGACCCGGCGCGCTGCGCGGACCACGTCGTGGCCCAGGACCCGCGCCGTGCCCCCGTCGGGTCGGACGAGCGTGGTCAGGATGTTGATCAGGGTGGTCTTGCCCGCGCCGTTGGGCCCTAAGAGGGCGAGGATCCCGCCCGCCGGAACTTCGAGGTCGACACCGTCCAGGACGGTGTGGTCGCCGTAGCGCTTGCGTAGTCCGGAGACGCTGACCGCCGGGGCGGTGGTCTCTTGTGGCGGGCTCTGGGTGAGTGTTCGTGTGTTCATGTTCTACAGTGTAACCCTTACCCAGTACCATTGCGCAACCCCTACGCAGTACATTTGCGTGCCGATTACGCAATAGGATGGCCGCATGGCTGAACAGGAACCGCCGGGCGATCCGGTGCGGACGATCCCCAAGGTGCTGCTCTCGGCGTGGGGGGTCGGCCCTACACCTCGGAAGGGCCCCCGGCCCAAGCTCACCATCGCCCGCATTCTGGAGATCGCCATCGCCCTCGGCGACCAGGGGGGTGCCGAGGCGATCACCATGAGTCGAACCGCCGCCGAGCTCGGCGTCGGCACCATGAGTCTGTACCGCTACGTCGAGTCCCGCTCCGACCTGCTGCTGCTTGCTGCCGATGCTGTTCTGGGGGCGCCCCCCGAACCGGTCGGCGCCACGTGGCGAGAACGCGCGCACTCCTTCGCTCTGGGGCTGCGCGACGTCTACCGGCGGCACCCTTGGGCGAGCGGGATCCCGGTGACCGTCGAGCCCCTCGCCCCCTCCTTCGTCCGCTGGGGCGAGCTGGGCCTGGGTGCGCTTGAGGAGACCGGGCTCAGCATCGCCGAGTGCGCGCGGATCACGACCCTGATCTGGACCTACGCCCGGGCCGAAGGTGAACTCGCCGAGGAGCAGCGCCGCTCCTGGGAGGCCCAGGGCCTCGACCCCGCCGACGCCCACCGCGCCTTCGTCCACCGGCTCGACACCCTGGTCTCCGCCGAGGACTATCCGCGCGTGCGCGAACTCCTGGGCAGCGACCTCCTCGCCGCCGACGCGGAGGATGACGACCCAGCGGCTGAGTTCGCGCGGGCGGTCGACCTCCTCCTCGACGGGGTGGCGGCCCGCGCCGCCCTCCCCTGAACGGGTCGGCCGGGCGCCCCGTCCAGGGGAGGCGGGGCCGCGTCAGGGCACCAGCAGTACCTTGCCCAGGACCCGGCGCTCCTCCAGCGCGGCGTGGGCCTCGGCGGCCCGTTCCAGCGGCAGGGTCAGCCCCACGTGCGGCCGGAGCCGACCGGCCCGGGCCTCCTCGAGGGCCAGCCGGGCCAGGTCCCGCCTGCTCGCCCCCTTCACGTCGTCCAGGTCCATCATGCCCAGGGCGGTGATCCCGCGGTCCCGGACCTCGGCCTCGTCGATCTCGACGAAGTCACCGTTGGTGGTCCCGTAGCTGACGAAGCGTCCGCCGTCGGCCACGGCGGCCAGGGCCGACCTGCCCAGGTCCCCGCTGGCGCCGTCGACGACCACGCTCACACCGGCGCCCCCGGTGATGGCGCTGACCCGCTCCAGCCACCCGGGTTCCGAATAGTCCACGACCTCCTCGGCGCCCAAGGAGCGGGCCAGTTCCAGCTTCTCCGGACCCCGGGCCGCGCCGATCACCCGCGCCCCCGCGAGGCGGGCCAGCTGCACGGTCAGGCTGCCCGCCCCGCCGGTGGCGGCCAGGACGAGCACCCAGGTATCGGGGGAGAAGCGGGCGGCCCGCTCCAGGAGCAGGGCGGTGGCCCCGTCGGTCAGCAGGGCAAGGGCATCGTGGTCGGCCAAGGTGTCGGGGACCCTGATGAGGGAATCGACGGGCACTACCGTCCGTTCGGCGTATGCGTCGACCGGGGCGCTGGGGGATCCAGCCGGCCCGTCCACCGGTCCGGTCTCCGCGACCACTTCCACACCCACCCAGGCGGGGTCCGTTCCCGGTCCCACCTCGACGACCCGGCCGGAGACCCCGCTCCCGGGTACGTACGGGGGTGCTACCGGGAAGTGCTCCTCACCCCACCCCGAGCGGATCAGCGTGTCCAGGTAGATGACGTTCGCCCCGGTCACTTCCACCAGGGCCTCCCCGGGGCCCGGTTCCGGATCGGATACCTCTCGGGTGACCAGGACCTCGGGGCCGCCGAACTCGTCCACTCGTACCGCGCGCATGTCCACCACACTCCTTTGCTGATTGATGGTGGCCACTCTGCTTCCTCAACTAATGTTCAGGTCAACGGGTAGGGTGGAAACCTAAGCGGGAGCCGGTCGGAACCGCAGACGACAGAACCGCCGCGCACGGGGCACGGCGGTGGTGGCAGGGAGGGCCGCGGTCAGACCGCGACGTGCGCGAGGGCGCTCGGATGGCGGCGCAGGAAGCCCTCGATGGACTGGGCCGGATGGCCGGTCAGGTCCGGGACAGTGCTCGCCACGACGTCCATCTCGTCGGCGGCGATCGCGGCGTACGACGATGCCCAGCCCTCGACCTCCCACTCCGCGGCCCCGGTGAGGCGCCGCGACTCCAGCGCCTCCTCCCAGGTCTCGGGTACATACCGGATCGTGCGTCCGGTCAGACGGCCCAGCTTTTCCACGGTGGCCCCCACCGACAGCGCCTCGGGGCCGGTCACGTCGTAGCTCGTGTTCTCCGAAGCGGCGATCACCAGGGGGTCGGTCAGCACGGCTGCGGCGACGTCCGCGACGTCGTCCCTGGACACCCACGCGACCCTGCCCTCCCCGGCCGGGCCGCGCACCACGCCCTCGTCGTCCACCCACGCGGGCATCAGGTCCAGGTACAGGCTGGGTCTGAGGAACGTGTGTGACACACCCGTCGACCGGATGTGCGCCTCCGTGTAGAAGTGCGTGCGGGCGAACGTGAAGGTGGAGGCGGGGCCCGCCTTGAGGAACGACAGGTACACGATCCGGGACACCCCAGCCATGACCGCTCCGTCCACCGCGCTCAGGTGGGTCTCCACCCGGTCCTCGGACTCGGTCGCCGAGACCAGGAAGAGCGTGTCCACGCCCCGACAGGCACGCTCGAAGGAGGCAGTGTCCTCGTAGACGGCCATCGCGGCGCTGCTGCCGGGGTATTCCGGTGCCCGGTTGATGTCGCGCACGATGAGGCGCTGGGCCAGGCCGAGCCGTGCGATCCGTGCGGCCACACGCCCGCCCAGCGCACCGGTCGCCCCGGTCACCCCTATGGTGTGGTTTGTCATGTGATCGTCCCCCATGGGACCCCATCCTGCGTTACGAGTGCGCGTCGGCCGCTCACCGGCACGCCCCTTTTTCCGCCTGCGGGTCAGGGGCTGGTCCGCTCTTGGTGCCCGTCGGGCGGTTCCGGCGGGGGAGGCGTGGCGGGGCCCTTGGTGGAACGCCGGTACGAAAGCCTCCGCAGCAGGGTCTCGGCCGGGCCGCGCCGCTCCGCGCGCTCCATGGCGTAGGCGGCCACCACCGTCACCAGCCACACCCCGGTCGCGAACAGGAACATCGTCCACGAGGAAAGGTAGGCGGCCAGCCCCAGCCCCCACGCGGCCAGCAGGGGCGCGCACAGCACCGACTGCGCCAAGTAGGCGCTCATGGAGCGCCGCCCCGTGGCGCTCAGCGCCGTGACGACGGCCCCGGAACGCCCCCGTTCCTGGACCCGCTGTGCCACCAGGGCGATCAGTGCGATGTAGCCGAGCCCGCAGATCAGGCCGGTGACCATGTGCGGCATGGCCAGCATGTCCCCCTGCATGGGTGCGAGGTCCCAGACACCGACCTGGGCCAGAGCCAGGGGGAGTCCACCGAGCCAGCCGACCGGGATACCCACGGCCGCGACCCGGCGCAGCAGTTTACGGTTCCGCCCGGGCTCCTCCAGGATCCTGCGGCGCGCGGCCCAGAAGCCGAGCAGGATCGCGGCGGGGATGGTGAGGGTCAGCAGCCCTTGCCCGACGGCGGCCAGGGGCCAGATCGCCACGCGGTCCGCCGCCGCGGAGAGGTATGAGGGGTCGGCGATGTTGGCGGCCAGGAAGTCCGCGCTGAAGGGGCCCTGCTCCTCGACGTCGGTCCCGTCGACGAAGGGCATGGCCAGAAGGCTGAGCGCGGCGAACGTGGCCATCACACCGACCAGCACCGTGCTCCAGATCAGGAGTGTGACCTCCCTGCGCCGGAAGAACAGCCAACCCAGGATCAGCCCGGCCAGACCGTAGGCACCGATCACGTCGCCTACCCACAGCAGGAGTGCGTGGAAGAAGCCGAAGACCAGAAGCCAGAGGTTGCGTCTGCGCAGCAGTCCGTCGACGTCCCTGGCGCTGACCCCCGCGGCCTGCTGGCGCGCGGCCAGTTGGACCATGCCGTAGCCGAACAGGAAGGCGAACATCGGGTAGCTGCGCATGTCCACGGCCATGACCGTGAAGAACTGTGCGGCACCGTCCAGCGCGCCCTCAGGCTCCGGATGCATCGTGGAGCCGTCGCTGGGGGCGGCCCAGAGGTACCAGACCGAGTTGGCCAGCACGATGAACAGGAGCATGAAGCCCCGTGCGAGGTCGGGTGCCAGAGCCCTCTCGCTCGTGCTGGTCGGTCCGCGCAGGGCGGTCTGCCTGGACATGGGAGGGCCCCCGTGGTCGAGAATCCTTCGTGTTCGGTACGGAGTCAGTGTGAACGACGGGTCGCGGCCACCACCAGATCGCCCAACGGGCCTCGGGTCTGCGCTTCCAGCTCCGGTCTGTCCAACGCCGCGAGGGCCTGGTCCGCGTACTCGGTGATCATCGACTCGCAGGCGGCCAACGCACCGGAGGACTCGATCAGGCCGCACATCCACTCCACCGAATCCACGGAGAGGTCGGCGTCCCCCAGGAGCTCCTGGAAGCGCTGCGCGTCGGCGGTGCCGGTCCGGGCGAGGGTTTCGGCCACGACCAGGGTGCGCTTTCCCTCACGCAGGTCGTCACCGGCGGGCTTGCCCGTGGTGGACGGGTCGCCGAACACCCCGAGCACGTCGTCGCGCAGCTGGAAGGCGATGCCCAGCGGGATGCCGTAGTCGGTGTAGACACCGGCCAGCTCTCTGTGCCGCCCGGCAAGGGCGGCGCCCACGTGCAGAGGGCGCTCGACCGTGTACTTGGCGGCCTTGTAGCGCATCACACGCAGCGCGGCCTCGCGGGTGGCCGTGCCACGGACCTGTTCGAGGGTGTCCAGGTACTGGCCGGCCATGACCTCGGTGCGCATCGCGTCGAAGGGCGGTCGGCCGCCCTGGAGCGTCTCCGGGGAGAACCCGCTGTTCTGGTACATCTCGTCGGACCAAGCCAGGCAGAGGTCGCCGATGAGAATCGCGGCCCCCTGTCCGAAGCCCGCGCTGTCGCCGTTCCAGCCCTGGTCGGCGTGCAGTTTGGCCATGCGCTTGTGCGTCGCGGGCAGCCCGCGACGGGTGTCGCTGTTGTCTATGACGTCGTCGTGGACCAGCGCGCACGCTTGGAGGAATTCCAGGGAGGCGGCGGCCCGGATCATCCGCTCGTCGCCGTCGGCGCCGCCCGCTCCACGCCAGCCCCAGTACGCGAAGGTGGGGCGCAGGCGCTTGCCCCCGGAGACCATCACCTCCAGGGATTCCATGGCTGGGGCCAGTTCCTCCCCGATTTCCAGCAGTTGCTCCCGGCGCGCGGCGCAGAAGGAGGAGATTTCGCGATCCACGTCGGTTCTGATGACTGACGTGACCGATGAAGGGGAAGATGAGGAAGCGGACATACCCTGCACATTATCGGCTGGCTTGAGGATGCGGGGCACCACTCCGCGCCCGGGCCTGTCTCCGCGCTCGGAGAACGTGAGACGGCAGTGTTTCTCCCTTTGAGACGGCATTTGGTCATTCCTGTTGTCCTGTCTCGCTTCTTGGGAAATAGGACAACTTGGTCACTCACTGTCTCATGAAGTGGGACAGGCTGTCCGGTCGTGGGGGCCCTGGCCTAAGGTTGTGCCTATGTTGGCTGAATCCACGCGCCCTGCGGCGCCCCGAAACCCGGCCTCCAAGCCCCGTCATATCCGCGAGATCCTCGACTCGGGCGATCCGGTGTTCTCCTTCGAGTTCTTCCCGCCCCGCAGTGCCACATCGCAGGAACGCCTCTGGCGGTCGATCCGGGACATCGAGGCCCTCGGCCCGTCCTTCGTCTCCGTGACCTACGGGGCAGGGGGAGGTACCCGCGACCTGACGGTCGAGACCACCGAGCGCATCGCCACCGACACCACGCTGATGCCGGTAGCGCACATCACTCTGGTGGACCACTCCGTGGCCGAGCTCCGCCACCTCATCGGTCGGCTGTCCGCCGCCGGGGTGTCCAACATGCTGGCCGTGCGGGGGGACCCGCCCGGCGATCCCGACGGTGAGTGGATCACCCACCCCGAAGGCCTCACCTACGCCGAAGAGCTGGTCCGGCTGATCAAGGAGAGCGGTGACTTCTCCGTCGGCGTGGCCGCCTTCCCCTACAAGCACCCGCGCTCCGCCGACGTGGAGACCGATACCGACCACTTCGTGCGCAAGTGCGAGGCGGGCGCCGACTACGCCATCACCCAGATGTTCTTCGACCCCGAGGAGTACCTGCGCCTGCGCGACAGGGTGGCCGCCCGCGGCTGCGAGGTGCCCATCATCCCCGAGGTCTTCCCTGTGGTGAAGATGTCCTCGATCCGCCGCTCGGAGAAGCTCTCCGGCGCCCCGTTCCCGCGCGCGCTGGCCGAGCGCTTCGAACGCTTCGGCGACGACCAGGAGGCCATCCGCGCCTTCGGTATCGAACACGCCCAGAACATGTGTGAGCGGCTGCTCTCCGAGGGCGCCCCGGGCATCCACTTCATCACCTTCAACCAGTCCACGGCCACCAGGGAGATCTACCAGGAGGTCGCCCCCCACCGGATTCAGGAAGCGGAAGCCTCGCACCCATGATCGTGAAGGATTGGTCGGGGGTGCCGGGGAACGCGAAGGACTCCAGCACCTCCACGAACCCGCACGAACGGTAGAGGTGGCGCGCCGCGGAGGGCCCTGTGCGTGTGGACAGCACCGCGGTGCGCTCCGGCCGCCCCGAGCACAGGGCGTACAGCAGGGCGCGCCCGATCCCCTTGTTCTGCGCGTCCGGGTGGACGTGCACTTCGGCGATCTCCAGCGGGTCGGAGAGGAAACGGCGGACGTGCCGTGAGCGCCCGTGGGACCGCAGTCCCTCGGTGACGACGTCGTGCCACCACTGTCCCTCGGACCCGTGGAAGGCGTAGGCGAAGCCGACGGGCTGTTCGTCGCGTACCGCCACCACCGACCTGAACCCCGGGTACCGGGCGTGGCTGCCCATGATGGCGGCCCGCCCAGGCAGTTGTGCGGGCGGCGGTCGCATGGCCGCCTCGTAGACCTGGAGAAGGGCGGGGACGGCGTGCGTAAACGCTGGGGGAGTGAGTTCGCGCAACTCGGTGTCGGCTGCCACGTTCCCAGGGTAGAGCGTGGCAGCCGGTTCGCGAGGGTCTTCGGGTGGTGGCGGGTGACGCCGCCGCGCCGGGCTGCTTCTTGACGCCCTCCGCCCAGGGGGTGTTAACTAGTTCGAGTCGAACATGAGTTCGACAGGCTCGCCGGTGGATCCGGCGGGGCGCGGTGCGGCCGGGCCGGGGAGGGGAAGCCCCCGCCCGGCCGCGCTGTTTCCCGGGCCCTCACGCATCTTCCGGGTTACGGGGGTTTCCCGGGCTCTGCGGGCCCCGTGGCTGCGGGCCCTCGGCACACGAAAGCCGGGCGCCCCCGAGAAGGGGACGCCCGGCTCTCCTGCTCTGTGCGGCGGTGCCGTTGTTCCAGGAAGCTCCTAGAACGCGTCGACCGCGCGGCGGGCCTCCGGGTCGAGGACGCCCCAGTTGATGAGCTCCTCGGTCAGGTCCCCGGGGGACTTGTCGTAGATGACCGCGAGTGAACGCAGGTCCTCCTGGCGGATGGACAGCACTCGCCCGTTGTAGTCACCCCGCTGGCTCTGGATGGTGGCGACGTAGCGGGAGAGCGGGCCCGCCTTCTCCTGCGGGAGCTGCTGCATGCGCTCCAAGTCGATGACGAGCTTGGGTGTCGGACCCAGGGGAGTGGGCGCGGCGCCGCCGGGCAGCAGTTCCGACATCGGCACCCCGTAGAAGTCGGCCAGCTCGGCCAGCTTCTGGACGGTGACGGCGCGGTCGCCACGCTCATAGGAGCCCACCACGACGGCCTTCCAGCGTCCGTGGGACTTCTCCTCCACCCCGTGCAGGGAAAGGCCCTGTTGGGTGCGGATGGCACGCAGTCGCGCACCGAGGGACTTGGCGTATTCGGATGGCATCTTCTTGTCGCTCCCGGCCGTGACGGTGGCTGGCGTGAGTGGGGGAGACGTCCGCTCGTACTCGGCGGGCCGCCTGGGCGGTCCAGCGGATGGTCACGGGGTGCAACCCCACCCGGTAGTGGTTACAGACAGTGACGGTAGAGGGGGGCTGGTGTCCAGGTCAAGCCGTTGGTGTGAAACGCGACTAATCAGTGGCCAAACCGTGCGTAGGTGAGACGCCTCTCATTTGCGTACCAGTGGGTACGAGTAGGACGTTCTCGCGGGTCGGAAAGCCCGCCCCTGCAGGGAATTCCGTGTTTCCCACGAATGAGGGGCGAATCCGTAGTGTCATGACACGGATACGCTTAGCAGGGCAATCAGTGCCTTGGGGTGTGATGAGCATCACATTTTCAATCTCGGCGTGTGGAGTGCGCTCAGGGGCCCCGTCGTCCGCGCTGGTAGCGTGGATCCGATCGACATCCTTTAACGACCTGTTCTGTGAGGCAGGGAAGGGGTCACTACTTTGCGTGCGCAAAAGTCAACAAAAAGTGATATGGGTTCCGGTGCTTCCCCAGCGCCACCCGAGGTGCCCGACGGCACCAGGGCCGTCCTCGACGGCAACGAGATCAACCGGGCACTGACCCGCATCGCCCACGAGGTCCTCGAGCGCACCAAGGGCGGCGAACACGTCACCCTCCTCGGTATCCCCTCGCGCGGCGTACCGCTCGCGGAGCGCCTTGCCCAGCGCATCGGGCGGGTCGAGGACCTCAGCGTCCCCGTCGGATCCCTCGACATCACGATGTACCGCGACGACCTCCGCCTGGCCCCCGCACGGGCCCTCGGCAAGACGGAGATCCCCTCCGGCGGCCTCGACGACCGCGTCATCGTCCTCGTCGACGACGTCCTCTTCTCCGGCCGCACCGTTCGCGCCGCCCTCGACGCCCTCGGCGACCTCGGGCGCCCGCGCGCGGTCCAGCTCGCCGTCCTCGTCGACCGGGGCCACCGCGAACTCCCTATCCGTGCCGACTACGTGGGCAAGAACCTGCCCACCTCGCTGCGCGAGAGCGTCACCGTCCAACTCGACGAGAGCGACGGCCACGACGCGGTCCTCCTCGGACCCGCCCGCCCGTCACCCTCCACCACCCTCAAAGGCGGCCTTCGGCCCGAGTCTCCCGCCGAGTCACCCTCCACCACCCTCAAAGGCGGCCTTCGGCCCGAGTCTCCCGCCGAGTCACCCTCCACCACCCTCAAAGGCGGCCTTCGGCCCGAGTCTCCCGCCGAGTCACCCTCCACCACCCTCAAAGGCG